>JBJEYG010000418.1:0-2875 GCA_051886555.1 Gemmiger sp. | reverse complement strand
CGGACAGCTTTGTGACCGCAGGCGCGTTTACCACCTGCGGCGTCAACTACACCGAGCTGGGCACCTACACCGCCGACATGGCGCTGGATGTACTGCTGAACGGCAACCTGCCTGAGTTCCATGTGATGGACGGCGGCATTATCACCGTCAACACCGAGACGGCCGCTGCGCTGGAACTGGATTACAGTGTGTTCAGCGAGATGGCCAACACCGTTGTTGAAGTTACCACTGCCGAGTAAAATCTGATCCTCCGCATTCAAGCGGAAGTGGCCCGGGTAAGCGGGGCCGCTTCCGCCTTTGCGGTTTTTTGTAAGGGAGTTTTCATCCATGTTTTCCTCTGCGATCGTGTTCAGCGCGCTGGAGCTGGGCTTTGTGTACGCGCTGGTTGCAATGGCGTTGTTCCTCAGTTTCCGCATTCTCAACATTGCCGATATGACCACTGACGGGGCGTTTACCCTGGGATGTGCCGTTTCCGCTACGGTGGCGGTGGCGGGGCATCCTTTCCTGGCGCTGCCCGCCGCCATGGTCGCGGGCGCCGCAGCCGGGTTTGTCACCGCCTTTTTGCAAACCCGCATGGGCGTGCCTTCCATCCTGGCAGGCATTGTCACCAATACCGGTCTGTACACCGTCAATCTGGCCATTATGGGTTTTTCCTCCAATGTGCCCATGCTCAAAACCGAAACCGTCTTTACTGCGGCAAAGGCATTTTTCGGTGAGAGCGCGCCCTATAAACTGATCGTCTGCGCCTCGGTCACGGTGGTGGTGTGCGTGCTGCTCATCCTGTTTTTGGGCACGCGGCTGGGGCTTTCCATCCGTGCGACCGGCGACAATCCCGATATGGTGCGGGCTTCCTCCATCAACACCGCTTTCACCATCTCGGTTGGACTGTGCGTTTCCAATGCCATGACGGCACTCTCCGGCGCGGTACTGGCCCAGTATCAGAAATCTGCCGATATCAATCTGGGCACCGGTATGGTGGTCATCGGTCTGGCATCGCTGATCATCGGCGAAACATTGCTTGGGCGCGGCGGTATGTGGATCAAGGCGGCCGGCGCCGTGGCCGGCAGCGTTATCTACCGGTTTATCATTGCGATCGCGTTGCGTGCCAACGTTCCCAGTGAATGTCTCAAACTGATTTCCGCCATCATTGTCGGCCTGGCCATTGCCGCGCCGCACATTCAGCAGAGTGTGATGTTCCGGAAGCGCAAGTATGCGGCGCAGCACAGAAAGGGGGCGCAGTGAGATGCTGGATCTGAAACGGGTGACCAAAACCTTTAACCCCGGCACGGTCAACGAAAAACGTGCGCTGACCGATGTGAACCTGCACCTGAATTCCGGTGACTTTGCCACCATCGTAGGCAGCAACGGCGCCGGCAAGTCCACGCTGTTCAACGCGATTGCGGGCAGCTTTATACCAGACGAAGGGTGCATTACGCTCGACGGGCAGGATATTACCTTTGAGCCGGATTTCCGCCGCAGCAAAACCATCGGCCGGATGTTTCAGGATCCGCTGCGCGGCACCGCGCCCAACATGACCATTGAGGAAAACCTGGCGCTGGCATTTTTGCGTGCGTCCACCCACACGTCGCCTTTTTCGCGCATCAACAAGGCAGATCGGGAGCTGTTCGGCGAAAAGCTCAGAATGCTGGGCCTGGGGCTGGAAGACCGTATGAAGCAGCCGGTTGGTCTGCTCTCGGGCGGGCAGCGCCAGGCGCTGACGCTGTTGATGGCAACGCTGGTGACCCCCAAGCTGCTGTTGCTGGACGAACACACCGCCGCGCTGGACCCGGCCACCGCCGACAAGGTTCTGGAGCTGACGAAACAGATTGTATCGGAAAACCACATTACCTGTCTGATGATCACGCACAACATGCATGACGCGCTGGCGCTGGGGAACCGTACACTGATGATGGATGCGGGCCGCATTGTGCTGGATGTGGGCGGCGAGGAACGTGCACACATGACGGTGGATGACCTGCTGGAGCGCTTTGCCGCCAGCGCAGGCCGCGAACTGGATAATGACCGCATCCTGCTGAGCAGGGTCGAGGAATAAAACCGGAACGACGCGCCCTGTGTAAATTCTGGGCGGCGCCGCGCAATCCCCGCGATCTGTGATATAATAAAGGTGTTCCCGGAGCAGCGGTCGCGGCGCCGGAAACACCTTTTTGTTTGCAAAAACACAAATCAACAGGAGTAAAAGAATGAAAGCACATATTACCGAGGATTCACGCGCGGTGCTGCTGTGGAATTTCGGCCCGCAGAGCGGGGGATATTCCGGTGTGGAACGCGCGGCACGGGCATTTCACCTGAAAGTTCGCTGCCTGACGGTCGATGATCTGCACAGCGAGGTGGGCGATCTGTGCAAGGGAAAGCTTTCGCTGGAACGGGTCGAGCCGTCGGAAGGGGAGGCCTGGCCGGTGCCGGCTATGGTCATCGGCGGGCTGGATCACCGCAACGGCGACCTGAACGAATTTTTGAAGGCGGTCAAAGCGTCGGGGGCGCAGATCCCGGTAAAGGCTACCGTGACGCCCACCAGCCGGTACTGGACATTGGCCCGTCTGCTGACGGAGCTGTGCGCCGAACATGAGGCACTTTCCGGCGCAACACAGGAGAACGCCCAATGACCCGCCGGCTGCCTGCGGCTGCCGTAGCAATCGTGCTGACGGCGGCACTCTGCCTGTCGCTGGGAGGCTGCGCAAAGAAAAGCCAGCGCTACACTTCCACCTATTGGGATGTGTTCGACACGGTGACGGTATTGCAGGGATATGCATCCTCCCAGGCGGAGTGGGATGGCCAGGCTGCGCTGGTACATGAGGAATTGCTGAAATATCATCGATTGTTCGATATTTATGACCATTACGACGGTGTGAGATCG
>JBJEYG010000417.1:0-2880 GCA_051886555.1 Gemmiger sp. | reverse complement strand
TACAACTTCAAGTATCGTTCAGCATACCCCAAAAATCGGTCGCTATCAACAAAATTTAATTACAAAATAGTTACAAAACGGAAAGCCCGTTTGACCCGACGCGCCGGCGGGTACAATATTTGCACTTGACGCCCGGAAAAATCTTCTACATCTAGTTTCGCTGACCTGTCTGTGTGAAAAACGCCGAAAATGCTCCGGTTTTGTTGGCACTTTTGGTATTTACAAAATGTTTTTGCAAAGATATAATTTACAGCACGTAGAAAAAGTGCGCCCGGCTGCCGCCGCGGCGCGGGAGAAGGACGGCACGACAAAATGTCCATCGAGTTCAACCGCATTATCACGCTGCTGCGCAAGGAGCGCGGCATTACCCAAAAGCAGGCCGCGCAGGACCTGGGCATTTCCCAGGCGCAGCTCTCCCATTACGAGAAGGGCATCCGCGAATGCAGCCTGGATTTTGTGGTACAGGTGGCGGACTATTATCAGGTCTCCTGCGATTACCTGCTTGGGCGCAGCGCCGACCGCAGCGGCCAGACCATCAGCGTGCAGGACCTGCCGGACACCGCCTCCACCAGCGGCAGCGTGTATAAGGGCAGTGTGCTGCCGGTCATGTACAAAAAGCTCATCGAGAACAGTCTGGATATTTTGTTCGACAAGCTGCAGGGGTGCAAGAACAAGGCGCTGGTCACCGCCATCAGCGAATATCTGATGCTGGCGGTGTATAAGATGTTCCGCCAGATGTACCAGGCGTCCCCCAAAAATGTGGTGAGCATGTTCCGCGTCAGCCCTGCCCGGTGGGAAGACTACACCGACGCCGCCATGCATCTGGCGGAAGGCGACGTGAAAGCCTCCCTCAGCGGCGAGAACGGCACGCCCAACGCCGCCGCGTTCGACATGACCACCGAGAGCCTCACAAAGGAATATCCCCGTCATGCCACCAGCCTGCTGAACCTGATCAAAAACAGCGAGGAAACCATCCGGGCGCTGTTCAAATAACTGCAAAACCACCGTACCGCATATGCTGCGGGACGGTGGTTTTCGTTTGCGATTACAGCTTGCCGATGGCGGCGCGGCAGGCGGCGCAGATGTGCATGCCGCGGTACTCCATCGTGTCGCCGGTTACTTCACCGCACAGATCGCAGGACCCGGCGGGCTTGTAGCGCCGCAATACAATGCTGTCCCCGTCGCTGAAAATTTCCAGTGGCGTGTCGGTGGTGATACCAAAGGTTTTGCGCAGCTCTTTGGGCAGCACGATGCGCCCCAGACCGTCAACGTTACGGATCATTCCGGTGGATTTCATACAAACTCCTTTTCCTGTTCGCCATATATTTAGAACAGATGTGCGATGGATTACCCAACTTCTTGTAGACAGTATAGTTTTTATTGGAAATATTGTCAATAATTGGAAATTTACAAAATCCCTGCCGCTTCGCGCTGTTCCCGGCGGCTTCGACAAAAAGCCCCAAAACGCGGCAAACTATGCGGCGCTTTGGGGCGAAAATTTTTTAAATTTAGTCGATATGCCCAAATCCGGTCTTGCTGTCCGGCAAAATGGCGAAACCTGCGCCGGCGGCTCAGCGGTCCAGCTGCAGCAGACCGACCTTGCGGTAGACCTTGTTCACCGTGCGGTCGGCAATGCGCGCCGCGCGGGCGGCGCCGTCCTTCAGCACGCCGTCCACATACTCCTTGTCGGTCAGGATCCGGCTGTACTCCGCCTGGATCGGGCACAGCGCATCGGCGGTCACTTCGGCCACGGCCAGTTTGAAGTCGCCGTAGCCCCTGCCCGCAAATTCGGCGGCGATCTCGTCGTTGCTCTTGCCGGTGAACACGCTGTAAATGGTCATCAGATTGCTGACGCCCGGCTTGTTTTCCCGGTCAAAGCGCACCTCGCCGTCCGAATCGGTCACCGCGCGCTTGAACTTGCGCACAATGGTGTCCTTGTCGTCGGTCATCAGCACAAAGCTGTTGGCGTTGGTGTCGCTCTTGCTCATCTTTTTGGTCGGTTCGGCCAGCGACATGATCTTGGCGCCCGCCGCCGGTACATATCCGCCCGGCAACGTGAACGTATCGCCGTAAATGCCGTTGAACCGCCCCGCAATGTCGCGGGCGATCTCCAGATGCTGGGTCTGGTCCTGACCAACGGGTACCAGATCGGCGTTGTAGATCAGAATGTCCGCGGCCATCAGCACCGGATAGGTGAACAGGCCGCCGTTGACGTTATCCGGGTGTTTGGCGCTCTTGTCCTTGAACTGGGTCATGCGGGAAAGTTCGCCGAACTGGGTGTTGCAGGCCAGCACCCACGAAAGCTGCGTGTGGGCGGGTACGTGGCTTTGAATGAACAGCACGCTGTTTACCGGGTCAATGCCGGCGGCCAGCAGCAGCGCGGCCAGTTCCCGGGTGTGGCGGCGCAGCTCGGCGGGTTTTTCGCGCACGGTCAGCGAGTGCAGGTCGGCCACCATGTACAGGCAGTCATAGTCCTTCTGCAGCAGCGACCAGTTGCGCACCGCGCCTACGTAGTTGCCCAGCGTGGGCGTGCCGGTGGGCTGGATGCCCGAAAGGATGCGCTTGCGTTTTTCCTGCGGTTGTACGGATACTTCTGCCATAATCGGTCCCTCTCTCTTATTCGGTGTTCCAAAACAAAAACAACCCCTGCACAGAGGGGCTGTTGCCTCTGTGCAGGGGCAGACAAATCGCATTGCCGCCTTGCTACCGCGCGGTGCGCGGCCACTCTGGTTTATCGTTATTATAGTGGCGCGCGCGGGGTTTGTCAACGCCCGGCGGTCCGTTTCGCCCGATGATTTGCCCCGCTTTTATTGACAAACCGCCCCGGCGCGGCTACACTTTTATGGTATAGAGAGAACGTGAGAAAAGGGGATAGCTTGT
>JBJEYG010000416.1:0-2883 GCA_051886555.1 Gemmiger sp. | reverse complement strand
AAACCCGCCCCGGCCACCTTGACGTTGTTGGCCACGATCATATCCATATTTTTACGGCGCAGCTTGGCGGTGGAATTCTCGATCAGATCCTTCGTCTCCATTGAGAAACCGCACACAAACAGCCGTTCCGGCTTGTGCGTACCCACCCAGGTCAGAATATCCTCGGTGCGCTCCAGCGGAATGGATAGTTCGCCGTCTTTTTTCTTGATCTTGTCCTGCGCCACCGACGCCGGACGGTAGTCGGCCACCGCCGCCGCCATCACCAGCGCATCGGCATCGGCAATTTCCCGCTTGACCGCCGCCGAAAGATCCGCCGCCGTGGTAAAGGGCACGGTTTTGACAAAAGGCACCGGGCGCAGAGCGGTCTGCCCGGTGAGCAGCGTCACCTCGGCGCCGCGCAGCATACAGGCGCGGGCCACCTCATAGCCCATTTTGCCGGTGGAATGGTTGGTGATATAGCGCACCGGATCCATCGGTTCACGGGTGGCCCCGGCCGAGACCACCACCTTCATGCCCTGCATGTCCTTGGGTGTGCACAGCGCACGCACTACATAGTCCACCAGCGTCTGCTCCTCGGGCAGACGCCCGCTGCCCACGTCGCCGCAGGCCAGCATACCGGAACCGGAAGGAATCACTGTCCAGCCGTAGTGTTCCAGGGTACGCAGGTTGTCCTGCGTGACGGGGTTTTCCAGCATGTGGGTGTTCATGGCGGGAGCTACCAGTTTGGGGCAGTGGGCCGCCAGCGTAGTGGTGGTAAGCATATCGTCCGCCTGGCCGTGGGCCGCCTTGGCGATAAAATTGGCGGTGGCAGGAGCCACCAGCAGCACGTCCGCCTTGTTGGCCAGCGACACGTGCGCCACCTCAAACTGAAAGTTTCGGTCAAACGTATCCACAATACACCGGCGGTTGGTCAGTGTTTCAAATACCATCGGTGAGATAAACTGTGTGGCGTTTTGGGTCATTACCACATCCACTTCCGCGCCCAGCTTGACCAGCGCGTGGGCTACGTTGGGCATTTTGTAGGCGGCAATGCCGCCGGTCACGCCCAAAAGTACATTTTTCCCGGTCAGATCCATCTTGATCGTCCTCCCTGGCTGCCGCATGCGGCGCCGGTTCTATTGTACCAGAGTCCGCCGCGTTTGGAAAGGGGCCGCCCCTTGCAAACCTCCGGCAGGCTGGTATAATAAGGGTTATATTTGACATTTTTCAAGGAGGCTTGTCCGCATGGTACTGGCAGTGGACATTGGCAATTCCAACATCTGCATCGGCGGGCTGAAGGGCGACGACATTCTGTTCACCGTGCGCATGGTGACGCGGCCAAAATGCACCGGCGACGAATACACCGCCGAGCTGAAATTTCTGCTTTCCCGGCTGGGCGTAGACCTGGCCGCCTGCACCGGCGTTATCCTGTGCAGCGTGGTCCCCGCGCTGACCGGACGCATGGCTGAGGCCTGCCGCCGCCTGACCGGGCTGGATGTCATGCAGGTGAACGCCGCCATGGACACCGGGTTACAATTCGCGGTGGACGAACCGGGCCGTGTGGGGCAGGACCGTATTGCCGACGCTGCCGCTGCCGCCGCGCTGTATCCCCTGCCCTGCATGACGGTGGATATGGGCACCGCCACCACTTACAACGTGATCGACGGGCAGCGCCGTTTTTTGGGCGGATTCATTGTGCCGGGGGTACAGACCAGCCTGCGGGCCATCAGCGCCGGCACGGCACAGCTGCCGCCCATCGCTCCCGAAACGCCGGACAGTCTGATTGGCAAAAACACGGTGGACTGCATGAACAACGGCGTGATGTTCGGCACGGCCGCCCAGCTGGACGGCCTGGCTGACCGGGTGGAGGCGCAACTGGGCCAGCCACTGACGGTGGTTGCCACCGGCGGGCTGGCTCCGGGCATTCTTCCCTGCTGCCGCCGCGAAATTCTGTGCGACGCCGACCTGCTGTTCAAAGGGTTGGCACTGCTTTATCGCCGTAACGGAGGTGCTTTGTAACATGGATCCCCTGTATTGGGAAAGTCCGATCGGTATGCTGCGGCTGGACGCCACGGCGGACGGCCGCGCACTGCGTGGCATTGCTCTGGCGCAGGGTACGCCCGGTGCCGGGCAAACGGCGCCCGTGCTGGAGGAAACCGCACGCCAGCTGGGCGAATATTTCGCGGGGCGGCGGCGGGAATTTTCGCTGCCGCTGGTGTTGGAGGGCACGGAATTCCAACGCCGTGTGTGGGCGGTGCTGCAAACCATTCCCTACGGCGAAACCCGCACCTACGCCCAGGTGGCGGCGCTGGCCGGCTGCCCCCGGGGCTGCCGGGCGGTGGGTATGGCCAATCACCGCAACCCCATCATGATCGTGGTACCCTGCCACCGGGTGGTAAACACCGGCGGCGGGCTGGGCGGCTACGGCGGCGGGCAGGACGCCAAACGCGCCCTGCTGCGGCTGGAAAAGGCGGAGAATTGAACACAAAAAAAACGCCCGGCAGAGGAATTCGGCCGGGCATTTTTATGTCATATCGTATTTTTTCTGTGCTCCATGGCGTATCGCTTGGGGCTTTGGCCGGTACGAGCCTTGAAACAGCGGCTGAAATGGGCCAGCGCCGCAAACCCCACCGACGCGCCGGCTTCCTCCGCCGGGCAACCCTGTTCCAGCAGCGCGGCCGCCTGCCACACGCGGCAGTCCATCAGATACTGGTGTACCGTGGTGCCGGTGACGGCGCGGAAGTCCGCCGCCAGCCGCGTGCGGGACACCGCAAACCGTCTTGCCAACGTGTCCAGGGAAAGTCCGGGTGCGGCCAGGTCCTCCTGAATGCAGGCTACCACCTGCGACACCAGCGTGTACGCCCCGCCGGAAGGCTGTTCCAACCCGCACAGAGCGCGGTAACG
>JBJEYG010000415.1:0-2896 GCA_051886555.1 Gemmiger sp. | reverse complement strand
ATACATCGTGTCGGAGCTGGTCACCTGCAGGGTCAGCACGGGGCCGGTCCAGTTGCTGACCCAGATGATGAAGTTTGTGTCGATGAAATCATTGCGGGAACGGGCATCCAGGGCGCGCTCTACCAGATAGCCGTATCGGTAGTCGATCATCTCGTTGATGTGCTTGGCGTCCTCGGTGTCATCGTCGATCTGCGGTACTTCATAAAAATAGGTGTCCTCGATGCCGTAGGGGTTGGTGTAGGTAAAGCGCTCGTTGTACAGCGGGACAATGCGGGAATCGTCCAGCCTGCGGTTGTTTTGCGGCTTGGCGGCGTCCTCGTCGGTCTGAACGGTCGGGGTCGTATCGTCGGACGACTCGACTGTCGGTTCCGTTATCGGGGCGGAAACCGACGGGGCGGCAGAGGATGCCGAGGCAGGCGGGGCGTTACTGCGCCCGCAGCCCGCTGTAATCAGCAGCAGGGCCGCCGCCGTCAGGGATAGCAGTTTTTTCATGGTCGGTTCACCTGCCTTTTCATTGCGGGTAGTGTGTGTCAGCGATTGCCTTAGCCAAAGGTGACGCTGTTCAGCACGGTGTCGCCCTCGGTGCCGGGGTCAATGTCTACGCCGGAGATCTTGATGGCCAGCCAGCCGCCGGTGGGCATCTCACCGTAGTATTCCGTCCACCACATACCGACGTTTTTGTAGGTGCGTCCGGCCATCTCCACGCCGCCGATGGTGCGCGGGGTAAGCTCCTCCACATTTTCGAAGTCGTCGTAATAGTAGTTGATCTTGTCCAGACCGCTTTTCAGCTCAAAGGTTATGCGCGGGTCGCCGGAGAAGATATGGCTGGGGTCATCGGTCGGGAACAGCTTGAAATCCCCGAAACTGGTTGCGGACTTGTACCAGCCCTTGTCGGGGCAGGTCACGTTGAGCACCAGCGTAAAGTCCGTGCCGAATGCCTCCAAAGTCTGGGTGTTCAGGCCGGCAGCCGATGGATAATCAGGATTGTCCGCAGGAGCGGAAGCGGGAGCCGGTTCGGCGGTGGCTTCCGGCTCCGACGCTGCAGCGGGCTCCGATGCAGGTTCGGATGCCGCGTCGGTCTTGGGTTCTGCCGGGGTCTCCGTCTGGGGTTCAACAGCCGGTTCGGCGGCCTGCGCTTTCAGGTCGGATAAGCCGGAATTGACCTCTTTGGTTACATCCCCCTTGGAGCAACCGGCCAAAGCCATAAGCATCATGGCTGCCAATGCGGCAGCGAGCGTTCGTTGTACTTTTTTCATAGCTGTCCTCCTTTTGGTCATAAAGTGTCCATCATAGCGCTCAGATAGGCAGGCGAGACGGAAGCGTAGACGAAATCATCGACAATGTGATCCTTTTTTGCCAGGCACACGGCGGTGGCCAGTTCGGGATATTCGGCCTCATCCACAAGCAGTACCGTTTTGCAGTGCGGGCATACATCCCGCAGGTCGTTTGCCAGCAGCAGTCTGTCCTGCAGGGTGCGCGGCGGATGCGGGCAGACCTCCAGCAGCAGGACATCCGCCCTGCAGGAACGGCATAGCTTTACAATATCCTTTGTCTTAGGGCCAGCGTTTTGCACCTGGAAGTCCGGCCTGCCCTGTTTCAGTGCCATTGTCAATGCGCTCGTCATCACAGAGTATTGCGCGTCCAAAACGATCCTCCGCACGGCGCAGCCCTCCTTCCCTGCAAAGAATACGATTTGTCAACTTCATCATATAGGAATCGGACGATTTCTGCCCCCACCATTTGGATAGTTTTTTTCGCTTTTTACTGCTTTTTTTCAGCACTATTGCAAAAAAGTGCAGATTGCGTCATAATGGTACTGGAAAGAAACTGACGGATGATCTCCCCTTTGGAAAGGACAGGCGCTATGACAAAGGTACGGCTTGGCAATCTGTGTTTAGCCGCTGCGGTTGCAGGGGTGATTCTCTGCGCTGTCCTGATGCGGGCATTTTATATGCCGTATTCCGGCGTTTGGCGCACGGTGTTGTATAATATTCTGATCTTTTCCTGGGCGGTATCGGTCTGGTGGCGTATCCTGCACGCACAGACCCGCCGCTGCCTGCTGGGCGCTGCCGCCCTGATGCTGTTCTGGCTGGATATCCGCCTGATCCGCTATGACTTTGCCCAGACACCGGAGATGCTGCGGCGATTGTGGTATGCGTACTATATCCCGATGCTGCTGATCCCGACCCTTGCACTTTATACGCTTTTCTTTTTGGATTGGGGGCAGTCCGCTCCGCTGTACAAATACCGGTACGCGATTTTTGTATTCCCGGTGGTGCTGTTCAGCCTGGTGCTGACAAACGACTGCCATCAGCTTGCGTTTGCGTTCCCACCCGGGCAGGAGGTACTGGGCAGCCCCGATTACACCTATCGGTTCGTATATTACCTCTGTCTGCTGTGGATATTTTCCTGTGCCGTGTTCACGGTGGTGTACCTTGTACGGCGCTGCCGTATTCCGCATACAAAGCGCATCCTCTGGCTGCCGCTTGTGCCGATTTTTTTGGCCGCGCTCTATGCTTTACTGTACAAGCATATTTTAAATGTGCCGTGGATGCATGCGATTGCCGGTGATATGACCGTGGTGCAATGCCTGACCTTTACAGCGTCCTTTGAGGCGTGCATCCGGTGCGGGCTTATCCAATCCAATATGGGGTATGCCACGCTGTTTGAGGTATCTATGGCCAAGGGTCTGATCACGGACCGGGCGTTTGTGCCTGTGCAATGCTCCATGCAGGCAGCGCCGCTCCGCGAGGAGCTTCCGCGCCAAGGCGCGCGATGCGCGGGCGCAGGCGGACGTCGTCCGCGGTGCCCTCGACCAGGCCGCATCGAGCTCGCTGCGAGAGGTGACCGAACTCGATGCAGATCAGGGCCTCGACCGCGAGGCCGCATCGTGACG
>JBJEYG010000414.1:0-2904 GCA_051886555.1 Gemmiger sp. | reverse complement strand
GGATTTGTGCCGAAATGAGGAGACGCACATGCAGGAGCGTGAAACACTGGCATGCAGGCTGTATCCCCACCTGGGCGGCTGTCTGGGGCTGCTGGCCGCCATTTTGCTTTTGTGAGAAAGGCGACAAGATGGACATCGACCTGGTGTTTAAGATAGCCGCGATCGGCATCATTGTGGCGGTGCTCAACCAGCTGCTGATCCGCTCCGGGCGGGAAGATCAAGCGATGATGACCACTCTGGCCGGGCTAATCGTTGTACTCAGTATGCTGGTACAGCAGATCAGCGCGCTGTTTGTGCTCATCAAAACGCTGTTTGATCTGTGAGTACCCGGAATGCTTCTGGTAAGAGTAGCCGCGTTGGCGATGGTATTATGTGTTTTTTCTTTGCTTGTCAAAAAAGACCAGCCGGCTTTTTTTCTGTTGATCTCGCTGGGCGGCGCGGTCTGTCTGCTGGGGATGATTTTTCAAAAGTTCGGACCTTTGTTCGATTGGTTTCGCACGCTGACCGACAGCATGGGCAGCGGAGCATTCGGCAGCCTGGTACATGTACTGGGCATTGCTCTGGTGTGCGACTTTGCTGCCTGCGCCTGCAAGGACGCAGGGCTTGCATCGGTTGCTGCGGCGGTGGAGTTATGCGGCCGCGGCCTTGCCTTGCTGGAAGCCATGCCACTGCTGCAGGATCTCATCGACTATTTCATGCGCTTTTTGCAATAGCTGTTGTTATTTTACTTGTTTTGGCCTGCCCTGGAGCCAGAGCGGAAAACGCTCTTTCCCATCAAGCGGAAACCATTTTGCAGCAAAGCAACACAGGAGAAAATTCTGTTCTTGCCTGGGATTTTGATTCGCTGCTGGACTGGCTCGCCGGTTTAATCATCGAAAATGCAGAAAAGCCGCTGCGCTTCTGTGCAAAGATGCTTCTGTATCTGGCGGCTGCATGTTCCATCGCACTTTTTGCAGCCGCTTCTTCCTGGCGGTCAATTCTCGATACGGTTTCCGTTCTTGGATTCGGAACGCTCTGTCTCTCCGCGCTGATGGAACTGACAGAACTTCTCAGTACAACCGCGCAGCAAAGTCAAAGCTACCTTGTAACTTTTGTTCCGGTGTACGCAGGGATCGCGGCGGTGGGTGGTCAAACCGCCGGTGCGGCAGTCTACAGCGGCATGTTTCTGTCGGTCAGCGGGTTGCTCAGCGCAGGGATTCAGTCGGTGCTTTTGCCAGTTATGAGAATCTATTTCTGCTTTGTGACATCCGCAGCGATCTGGAAAAACCGGGGGTTGACCCAAGCGGCAGAATTATTCGGACGTTGTCTTTCATGGCTGCTCAAAGCCTGCGGCGCAGTGTTCAGCTTTGTATTGGGTTTGCAGGCGGTGGTGGCGGGCGTCTCCGATTCCGCCGCAGTAAAACTGGGAAAAAGTGTTCTTTCCGGTGCAATCCCGGTAGTGGGGGATGCTGCTGCTGCCGCACTGTCCGGGTCTGCAGCGGCATTGCACATGCTGAAGGGCTCTTTGGCCGCTGCGGCGATTGTCGTGATTGGCGGAGCGTTTGCACCTCTCTTGCTGCGCTGCGCGGCTTATACCGCCTGTTTTTATCTGGCCGGCACACTGGCTGACGCCACCGGGCAGCGCCAGTGTGGGCAAATCTGCTCTGCCTTTGCCCAGGGAACAAAGTTATGCAGCGCAGTAGCTGTGCTTTACTTTTTTATGGTTTTTCTGTCAACGATTCTGCTTCTGGTAACAGGAGGTGGGAGCCTATGACTGCCTTGCGGCACTTTGCGTTGGGATGTTGTATCCTCTGTGCACTGGCAGGGGTGATAACTGTATTCTGGCCGGACAATTCCTTCAAACCGGTCATAAATACCGTTCTGATTCTGTATACTGTAACATCGGCAGTACAACTCAGCCGTTCGGTGGACTGGGCCCAGATACACCGCTCCGTACTGGCACTGAATGTACCGGCGCAAACTCTGCCGGAGCAGAGTTTGAACGAGTATGCACAGGAACTCTCATTGCAGGCCTCGGCGCAGGCTTTGGGTGAAATCTTGCGCAAGTCCTCCATTCCCTGTGAGGTGTACCTGGAGGGGGACACCTGTGTAATCATTTTACAGGACGAGGAGAATTTTTCCGACGCCAGTACGTTGCTCCGTCTGAATGCGGGGAGTATGCCGTGGCGCATCGAAACCGGGGATAACTCACCATGATAGACGAACTGAAAAAAAGGCTCGACGCACTGGCAACGGACCGGAAGCGTCTGATGAATCTGCTGATTTTGGCCGGCATCGCCGGAATGCTGCTGATTGCCCTGTCAGAATGGATTCCGGAAGCTGAAGAAGCGCCAAAGCAAACCGGCTCCCAGACGTCAGTCGATACGCAGGAGGACTACGCTGCTTGTCTGGAACGCCGTCTGACCGAATTACTTGCCTGCGAGGAAGGTGTAGGCCGCGTGCGGGTGATGGTAACGCTGGTCACCAACGAGCAAACCATTTACGCCAAAGACCGGCAGTATGATGACGGTGCGCTGCGCGAGGAAAGTCATGTGCTGGTCAGCGGCAACGAACCGGCTTTGGTGGAAACTGTAGCCGCTCCGGAGATTCTGGGTATTGCAGTCATCTGCGATGGCGGCGGTAATGCGTCGGTGGCAAGCAGTGTAACTCAGATTCTCTCGGCGCTTACCGGGGTAGGGGCAAGCCATATCAGTGTCAGCCAAATGACAAGATCCGATGGTTCCTGAGAAGGAGGGGTATGGGATGAAACTGAAAAAAGGCGGTAAAGGCATCACGGCAGTTTTGCTGGCAGGTACATTATGTGTTGCCGTATATCTGAACTGGTCCTTCGCGCAACAGGCACCGGCGCAGACTACTTCGCTTACGGTGGAAGAACCGGCACTGGAAACTGCGGCGGAAGAAGGG
>JBJEYG010000413.1:0-2914 GCA_051886555.1 Gemmiger sp. | reverse complement strand
TCCATCTTCAAAAGGCCAAGACGCTCGATCTCGGTCATGTTAAACTGCGTTACCGGAAGGCCGTCATTGGTGGACAGCGGCACGTACTCGGTAGCGGCATCACGGGTAATGACAACGCCCGCCGCGTGAGTGGAAGCATGGCGTGGCATCCCCTCCACCTTGATGGAGGTGTCGATCAATTCTTTTACCTGATTGTCGCTCTCATACAGAGCTTTCAAATCCGGAGAAACTTCCAGCGCATGGCGAAGTGTCATTTTCTGTTCGGTAGGAATCAGCTTGGCCACGCGGTCCACATCCTGATAACTCATTCCCATGACACGGCCAACATCACGAACTGCCATTCGGGCCGCCATCGTTCCAAAGGTCACAATCTGAGCCACATGGTCACGGCCGTATTTTTCATTGACGTAGTCGATGACCTCCTGCCGACGCTCGTAACAAAAGTCCACATCGAAGTCCGGCATGGAAACGCGTTCCGGATTCAGGAACCGTTCAAAAATCAGATTGTATCGGATTGGATCAATGTTAGTAATCCCTACGCAGTAGGCAGCCAAGCTGCCTGCACCCGAACCGCGGCCCGGGCCTACGGGAATTCCCTTGCTTTTTGCATAGTTAATGAAGTCAAACACGATCAGGTAATAGTTTGTATACCCCATCGTTTTGATGACATTGATCTCGTAATCCAACCGCTGGCGCAATTCCGGAGTAACTCTGCCGTGGTAGCGGCGGTCAAGGCCGTCATAACAGAGCTTTTCGAAATAGGCCTGATTCTCCATTCCGTTGGGAGCTTTAAAATAAGGCAGTTTGGTTTGGCCGAATTCAAACCCGAAATTGCACTGCTCTGCGATACGGTTGGTATTCTCGCAGGCTTCCGGCACCATCGAAAAGAGTTCATACATTTCCTCGGTACTCTTGATGTAGAACTCATCCGTCTCAAACTCCATACGGTCCACGTCCGCCATCGTCTTTCCGGTCTGGATGCACAGCAAAATGCTCTGCATTTTTGCATCCTCCCGGGTAATATAGTGAGCGTCGTTGGTAGCCGCCATGGGAATGCCAGTCTCGCGGGAAAGGCGAATCAGCTGCGGCAGAACCACCTGATCTTGTTCGAGACCGTGATCCTGCAGTTCGATATAATAATTTCCGCTGCCAAACAGATCATTGTAATACAGTGCGGTCTGTTTGGCACGTTCGTAATCCCCCGCCAGAATCGCCTGCGGGATCTCGCCGGCAAGGCAGGCAGACAGGCAAATCAAACCATCGTGGTACTGTTCCAACAGTTGTTTGTCCACCCTGGGCTTGGAATAAAAACCTTCCAAAAAGCCTGCAGACACCATCTTGATGAGGTTTTTATAGCCTGTCTCATTTTTGCAGAGAAGAATAAGGTGATTGTTGCCGTCGATGCGGTTGATTTTATCAAACCGGGTACGGGTTGCCACATATACTTCACAGCCGATGATCGGTTTAATACCCGCAGACTTCGCCGCGTCAAAAAATTGCACGCAACCGTACATTACACCGTGATCGGTAATGGCAATCGAGGTCTGCCCCAGTTCTTTGACACGCTCAAACAACCGGTCGATCCGGCATGCGCCGTCCAAAAGGCTGTATTCGGTATGCACATGCAGATGTGCAAATTGTCGTTGCTCTGCTGCCATATTACTCCTTCTCCGCTTGCTGCGCCTCAATACGGTCAGCGATCTGCTGGAGCTTTTTCATTCGATGGGATAACCCCGCCTTGCTGATGGGCGGATCAAATTTTTCAGCCAACTTGGCCAAGGGAAGATCCGGATATTCCATGCGCAAGCGCGCTGTTTGCTGGAGCGGTTCCGGCAGCGTTTGCAGGATACCCGCCTCTTGCAATTTTTGTACAGCAAGCTGGGTCCGAACTGCGGCCTGTACCGACTTGCCGAGATTGGCTGTCTCACAATTAGACAGACGATTGGTTTTGTTGCGCATATCATTGTACATGCGCTGCTCCATAATGCGCATGGCACCGCCGCCTGCCCCCATAAAAGTCAGCAGATCCTCAATCTGGTCGCTGGCTTTGATGTAAATGATATTGGCTCCCTTGCGCACAGTTTTGTGCGGATTGAATTCGTGTTCAGCCAAAAGTGCCTCCAGCTCACGGGAGAGATGGTAGCGCGTGGAAAGAAACTCGATATTATATTCCTTTTCCGGATCAGTGGCTGTGCCACAGCACAAAAAGGCAGTTGCAAGAAACGCAGAAACACAGCCGTTGCAATGGAGCATTTCGGGATGGATGTGAAGACTTGTTTCTCGACCTGTGTGGCCAAAAAGCGCCAGCATCTTCTCCACCTGTACAGGGTCCTTAACGCTGAATTCGTAAACCTGCCCGTTGGCACGCTCTTTGACAAGAATATTGCCGGTAATGCCGCATTTTCCATAGGCTTTTAATACATAGCGGGCAATTCCTTCATTGTCAGTCTGGAGGACAACGCCGCGGGCATCAAAATATTTGCCGAACAGCGCCGCCGCATAAGCAGCAGCTGCCGTACAGCAGGGCCGCATAAAGCGACGGCGCAGGATTTCGGCTTTTACATCCTGCGAAAAGCTCACTGAGAGATACGCTCCTTTTTTGTGGTTTTACATCGTACGGTGCACGTCTCGGTGCTGAATGCTGGGCTGATAGCCCAGCTTCTGGCAGAACTCGCCGATTTTGCGTGCAAATGTGATCGAGCGATGCTTACCGCCTGTACAACCCACCGCAATCACAAGCTGGCTTTTGCCCTCCTTCACATACAAAGGCAGCGCATATTCCAGCATATTCTCAATCCGACGCAGCAGTTCGACAGAATCCGGCGAATTCATCACATAATCCACGACCGGCTGATCCAATCCGGTCTGGTTTTTCAGTTCCGGTACATAAAACGGGTTCGGCAAACAGCGCACG
>JBJEYG010000412.1:0-2922 GCA_051886555.1 Gemmiger sp. | reverse complement strand
TCATCATCGGGCGGGGGGCCAGGTTGGCCACGATGCCCAGCTTTTTGCCGATCAGGTCCTCCGGGGCATACCACTTGGCGATGCCCGACAGGATGCACCGTTCGCGCTCGCCGTCGAACACCGTCAGGTGCAGCAGCTTTTTGCTTTCCTTCAGCCGCTCACAGGCGCGCACCTCGGCAACCACCATCTCCACCTTGCAGAAAGCGTCGAAGTCGATCTCCGCTTCATGCTCCACCGGTTCGGCGGCTTCGTCAGCCTTGGGCGCCGGGGCGGCGGACTTCGCAGCCTGTGCCGCCTGGGCGGCGGCCTGCCGCTTTTCGTCCTCCGCTTTCAGGTAGGCAATTTCCTTCGCCACATCGATGCGCGGGAACAGCGCGTCACCCTTATGCACGGTGTATGTCTCCTGTGCGCCGTAGCGGCAGGCGTCAAAGACCAGCGCGTCCGTGCCCAGGCCCAGCTGATCCATCATCTTGGGCGCGGTATTGGGCAGGAAGGCGTTCAGAAGGATCGCGGCACAGCGCAGCGCTTCGCACAGGTGATACAAAACGCTCTCCAGCCGGGCGGCGTTGGCTTCGTCCTTGGCCAGCGCCCACGGCGCGGTCTCGTCGATGTATTTGTTGGCACGCTGGATCACCGCAAAAATGTCCATCAGGGCCTGGGGGATGGTCAGGTCATCCATATCGGCGGTCACTTTGCCGGGCATCGCGCCGATCATGGCTTCCAGCTCGGCGTCCAGCGCGTCGAATGCGGCTTCGGGACGGCGAACCTTGCCGCCGAAATACTTTTCACACATGGCTACCGTGCGGGACAGCAGGTTGCCCAGGTCGTTGGCCAGGTCGGAGTTGATGCGGTTGATCAGCGCCTCGTTGGTGAACATGCCGTCGTTGCCGAAGGGGATCTCACGCAGCAGGAAATAGCGGATGGCGTCCACGCCGTAACGATCGCACAGAATGACCGGGTCCACCACGTTGCCCACCGATTTGCTCATCTTGCCGCCGTTCATCAGCAGCCAGCCGTGGCCGAACACCCGCTTGGGCAGGGGCAGGTCCAGCGCCATCAGCATGGCGGGCCACAGAATGGTGTGGAAACGCAGGATCTCTTTGCCCACCATGTGAATGTCGGCGGGCCAGAATTTTTCGTAGTCCTGGTAGGTTTCGTTGCCGTAGCCCAGCGCGGAAATATAGTTGGACAGCGCGTCCACCCACACATACATGGTGTGCTTGGGGTCAAAATCCACCGGAATGCCCCACTCCACGCTGGTGCGGGAGACACAGGTATCCTGCAAACCCTGCTTGATGAAAGCGATCATCTCGTTTTTGCGGCTCTCCGGCTGGATGAATTCGGGGTTGTCCTCGTAGTACTTCAGCAGACGGTCGGCATACTTGCCGGTGCGGAAGAAGTATGCCTCCTCATGGGCTTCGTACACCTCCCGCCCGCAGTCGGGGCATTTTCCGTCCACCAGCTGACTGTCGGTCCAGAAACTCTCGCAGGGCTTGCAGTAATGTCCCACATACTCGCCCTTGTAAATGTCGCCCTGGTCGTACAGCTTTTTGAAGATCTTCTGGCAGGTTTCCATGTGATAATCGTCGGTGGTACGAATAAAGCGGTCGTAGCTGATGTCCATCAGCTTCCACAGATCCTTGACGGTGGCCACGATCTCGTCCACATACTGTTTGGGGCTCACGCCCTTGGCGGCCGCCTTGTCCTGGATCTTCTGGCCGTGCTCGTCGGTGCCGGTCAGAAACATCACGTCGTAGCCCTGAATGCGCTTGTAACGGGCCAGCGCGTCGCAGGCGACGGTGGTGTAGCTGTGGCCGATGTGCAGCTTGTCACTGGGGTAGTAGATGGGTGTGGTGATGTAAAAGGTCTTTTTTTCCATGATTGATTCCTTCCTCGCAAAAATTTTTATCGTGAAAAGGGAAAGTCATTGTTGGACAGCCGGCTTCGCGGGGCTGTTGACTTTTCGGGCAGGGCGGCAGACCACCCGGACGCCTCCGGCCGGGGAAGTCCAATCCCACAAGATGTTCCGGACAGGTGTACGCCGTACGCCAAACAGTGCTTCGCCCGGTTTGCCGCCGCACACCGGTCCGTCTCAACATGCAGTCATGGACCACCCCGGCCCCCGGCTGCAAGGCGGCAGAACAAGCGTCCCTTCCGGCCGCTCAGTGGAAAGGCAGCGGCTGGATGCCGCAGGCCAGAAGCGTGTGCTTGCACAGCGTTTCGGTGCTGTCGATGAAGAACGTCGGGTCGAGGTGCTCGTCCCGCTTTACCAGGCTCAGTTCGGTGCAGCCCAGCACCGCCATACCGCAGCCCTGGGCTTGCAGGTCAGCCACGGCGGCGTTGAACACCGCCATGTTTGCCCGCTTGCCCTGTTTGATGTCGCTGTAAATCACCTGCATGACGCCGCGTTGGTGCTCCGGCGACGGAACGGCCCATGCCAGCCCGGCCTGCTCGCACATCAGCTGGTAGGTCCGGGTGGCCAGAGTACCGTCGGTGGCCAGAATGCCCAGCTTGCGGCAACCGGCCGCGCAGGCGTCCGCCACCGTCAGGCGGGGCATGTTCAGCACCGGAACCGGCAGCGCTTCCGCCAGACGGTCGTAAAAATAGTGCGCCGTGTTGCACGGAATGGCCAGAATCGTTGCGCCGTACTGAACCAGCATGCGGCCGTCGCGCTCCATCACCTCGAAGGGGTCGTCGCTGCTCTCGCCCAAAATGTAGGCCGTGCGGTCGGGGGTGGAAGCCCGGCTGGAAATGACGATGTCCAGATGATCCTGGTCCCGCAGGGCGGGTGTATGGTCAGTGAGCATCTGGTACAGGTAGCAGGTGGCCGCAGGGCCAAGCCCGCCCAGAATGCCAAGCACCGGTTTTTGGTTCGGCTGCATGTCCGATGTCTCCTCCACCGAGAGCCACGGCATCTATGTC
>JBJEYG010000411.1:0-2932 GCA_051886555.1 Gemmiger sp. | reverse complement strand
GGAAGCCAAGAAAAACCAGAAAGTGGTTGAACTCAAGGAGATCCGCCTTTCGCTGAACATCGACACCAACGACTTCAACACCAAGGTGAACCAGGCCAGCAAGTTCCTGCAGCAGGGCCACAAGGTGAAGGTCTCCATCCGGTTCCGTGGCCGCGAGATGGCGCACACCAGCCTGGGCGTCGACGTGGAAAAGCGTTTTGCCGAAGCTCTTTCGGGCGTCGCCAATGTGGATAAGGCGCCCAAGCTCGAGGGCCGCAGCATGATGATGTTCCTGTCGCCCAGCCCGAACAAGTAAACAATTTTAGGAGGATATTTCAAAATGGCTAAGATGAAGCTCAAGACCCTTTCCGGCGCGAAGAAGCGCTTCAAGATGACTGCCTCCGGCAAGATCAAGCGCAATGCCAGCAAGCGCCGTCACATCCTGACCAAAAAGACCACCAAGCTGACCCGTGGCCTGAAGATGCCCAAGTATGTGGACAAGACCAACGAGGCGACCGTCAAGAAAATGATGCCCTACGGCGGCTGAGCCGGACATCAACGGGATGAATTTGTGACAGTGTAAAGGAGATATATTACAATGGCTCGTATTAAAGGCGCAACCATGACGCACAAGCGTCGCACCAAAGTTCTCAAGCTGGCCAAGGGCTACTACGGCTCCAAGAGCAAGCACTTCCGTATGGCCAAGCAGGCCGTCATGAAGAGCGGCAACTATGCGTTCGTCGGCCGTAAGCAGAAGAAGCGCGAGTTCCGCAACCTGTGGATCACCCGCATCAACAATGCGGTGCGTCCCCTGGGCATGAACTACTCCAGCTTCATGAACGGCCTGAACAAGGCCGGCGTCAAGCTGAACCGCAAGATGCTGTCCGAGATGGCCATTCACGATCCCAAGAGCTTCGAGGCTCTGGTCGAGACCGCCAAGCAGGCGCTGTAAATCCAATCCGCAATCAGACACCCGCGCGTGCGCGGGTGTCTCTTTTCGATTATGGGGCCATTCGCCCCAACAGGAGGAACGCCCCATGGAGGTCATCACCAGCCGGGACAACGCCCGCATCAAATATGCCTGCCGCGTGGCCGCGGACGCCGCGCTGCGCGAAAAGGACGGCGTTTTTTTCGCCGAAGGCCCAAAACTTTGCCGGGAACTTGCAAAAGAGTGCCGGATAAAGGTAATATATACTACGCAGGCGGCGCTGGACCGCTGCCCCGAACTGGGCGGCCTCGGCGCCGGACCGGCGGTGGTGGCCCCCCATGTGGCCGAAAAACTGGCGCAGACCCCCGCCAGCCAGGGCGTGTTTGCGCTGTTCGAGACGCCGCGCCCCGACCCGGCGTCGCTGCTGGCCCCCGGCAAACGCCTGCTCGCGCTGGAAAACGTGCAGGACCCCGGCAACGTGGGAACGCTGCTGCGCAGCGCCGCGGCCTTCGGGTTTGACGGTGTGCTGCTCAACCGGGGATGCGCGTCGGCCTTTGCGCCCAAGACGGTGCGGGCCAGCATGGGCGCGGCGGGGCGGATCCCGGTGCTGACGGTGCCCGATCTGCCCGGCGCGCTGGCCCGGCTGGGCAGCCTGGGCGTGACCTGCCTGGCAGCGGCGCTGCAGAACAGCGTGCCGCTGGACGAGGCGCAGCGGGAATACCCCGGCGGTGTGTGCCTGGTGATCGGCAGCGAGGGCCGGGGCCTGACCGACGAAGCGATCGGCGCCTGCACGGTGGCGGTGCGCATCCCCATGACCGACCGGGTGGAAAGCCTGAACGCCGGCGTGGCGGGCAGCGTACTGCTGTGGCAGTTCCGCGGCATATAAAAGGAGACGAGAGCATGGACGAAAGGCTGTATTGGGTCTGGCTGGCCCGGGCGGTAGGCCCGGCCTTTGCAAAGGCCGGCGAACTGCTGCAAACCTTCGGCAGCGCCCGCGGCGTGTACGAGGCGCGGCGGGGGTCCGGCCTGGCGGCGACCCTCAGCCCGGCCCGCGCCGCGCGGCTGATGGACTTTGACCCGGCACAGTGCGAACCGGTGCTGGAAGCCTGCGCCCGCCTGGGTGTGACGGTGCTGACGCCCGATTCCCCCGACTACCCCGCAAACCTGCGCACGCTGCCCGACCTGCCGCTGGCGCTGTATGCCACCGGCGACGTGCGCTGCCTGAACGGCGGGCGGTACGTGGGGATGGTGGGCACCCGGCGCCCCACGGCCTACGGGCGGCGCGCCTGCCACGATATTTCGCTGGAACTGGCCCAAAAGGGCTTTACCATCGTCAGCGGTCTGGCGGACGGTCTGGACGGCGAGGGCCACAAGGCCGCCGTGGAAGCCGGCGCGCCCACGGTGGCGTTTCTGGGCACGCCCATCGACCGCACCTACCCGGCAGTGAACAGGCCGCTGCGCCAGGCCATCGAACAGCAGGTGGGCGGCGCGGTGGTCAGCGAGTTTGCGCCGGGCGAAGCCGGGGAACAGAAAAACTCCTTCCTGATGCGCAACCGCCTGATCGCCGGCATGGGCGAGGCGCTGTGCGTGGCCGAAGCGCGCACCCGCAGCGGCACGATGAATACCGTCCACCATGCCCGGGACTACGGGCGGCCGGTGCTGGCGGTGCCGGGCAGCATTTACAGCACGGTGAGCGAGGGCGTCAACGAGCTGCTGGCCACCGGGCAGGCGCATGTGCTGCGCAGCGCCGGCGACGTGCTGGCGCTGCTGGGCTGCGCCGCGCCCCCCAAAAAGCGGGCCGCCGGGAAGCCCGCCGCTGAGAAGCCCGCTTTTGAACTGACGCAGCCTGCACGCCAGGTGCTGGCCGCGCTGGACGGCGCGCCCAGAACGGTGAGCGAGCTGTGCGCCGACACCGGAATGCCCGCGCACCGGGTGCAGGCCGCGCTGACGCTGCTGGAACTGAACGGTATGGCCGGCCCTGCCGCCGGGCACCGGTATGCCCTGCTGTGAGCGGGGCCTCAAAAC
>JBJEYG010000410.1:0-2940 GCA_051886555.1 Gemmiger sp. | reverse complement strand
CAAAGCAAAAATGCGAGGCAATGGGCGGCCATCTGGCTGTCATCACGTCGGCAGAGGAACAGCAGGTCATAGAAGATCTGAATGTCCGGCAAGAGAACCTCTGGATCGGCGCCAGCCGGGATGAAAACGGCGCCTGGGCCTGGGTGACAGGCGAACCATGGTCTTACACCAACTGGAACGAGGGTGAGCCAAACAACTCCTCCAATGTGGCCCCCAATGAGACCTGCGCCGCCGTCTGGCCGAAGGGCTGGAATGACTTGGCAAACGATAATCTCTATGAACAGAGCGGATATATCTGTGAGTGGGACGGTGCACAAGAGCCTGTGGTCATCGACTCCGGCAGGCTGAAGCGCGGCGTTTATATTTCCTCCCAGGATCCCGCAAACACCCTTACGGTCCATCAGGTGGATGGCAACACAGCCACATTTACTGTTTTCTGGCCCCGCATCGCCTTGATCGATCACGCGGAATCCACCTTCCAGGGAACCACGGGAGATTTTTACTACCTGGATCCGTCCGGCGGCTATCATGCGGCCGGACAGCTTGTGGACAATTTGGACGGAACGCTGGTCCTTACGCTGACTGATTCAGACTTGCCTTATGTGACCGTTGGAACCGCAGAGACGTATGTTCTGGATGAAACGCAAGCGGTGGAAGACTGGGAGCCTGCTGCTTCTTCCGGCGGGATCTTAACAGATGAGCAGCTGGAAAACCTGAAAAGCAGTCTGGGCGTTCCGGAAGATATGCGCGTGCAGTATCTTCAGTCCGATTTGTCCTACTGGCCGTCCGGACGGTGCTGGGAAGTGTATGTTCAGATTCTGCATGAAGGAAACGCGATCGCTATGGCAAGCGTTGATCCGAGCAGCGGAGAAGCGACGAGAAACATTCTCGCCTATACCGGCGCAGAGTATCCCGCCAGCCTTTCCGAACCCCACTCCCCGGATTCTCTGATCGGCGATTGGAAGCTGGATGAAAATGAGCATTCCCGGGTGGAATACATTGATTTCAAACAAAACGGGGAGGTAACGGTTTTGTACAGTACCGGAGAAATGGAAACCGCCCCCTACCGGATCGAAAGCGCCGGTATTGTTGTGACTGGGAAAAATACGGTTCATTATTACTATATAGATGGAACCGATTTGTATCTGTCCGAGGATCTGAATCGGCCCGCTCTGCTCTACCATCTGAGAGAATGACGACAAGATTATAAGGTTGGCCCCCCCCCTTGCGCCGCTTACGCCGCTATTCCAGCGCGATTTGCTGACGCAGACAGCGCCAATCATAAACTTCCATATCAGGTATGACAGGCTGAGCTTCACTGATAAAAGAGGAAACGGCGTAACCGAAGTCACGCCGTCCCCATTGAAAAACAAGGTTTTCACTTTTTTATTGATTCACGCTCCCCACCGCGAATGCGCGGCGGGTCCTGTTATTTTCTGAGCGCTTCCAGCTCGGACAGATCGTAAGGAGTATTTTGGTAAACGTAATAGTTCAGCCAGTTGGTGTACAGCAGATGGCCGTGGGCACGCCAGCGGAAAATCGGGTCGCGGGCGGGGTCATCGCCGGGGTAGTAATTGACCGGTACCTTGATGGGTTTGCCCAGTGCCACATCACGCTTGTATTCAGCATCCAGCGTATATTTGTCATACTCCGGATGTCCGATGACAAAAATCTGGCGTCCCGACTCGGTGGACAGCAACATTGGCCCGGCCACATCGCTCTCAGCCAGTACGCGCAGATCGGGTGCAGCGGCGTCAATGTCGGCCTGGTTCAATCCGGCCCAGCGGCTGTGCGGCGCATAGAACACCTCGTCAAACCCGCGCACCAGCGGATTCGCAGGCCGGGTCACCCGGTGTTCAAACACGCCGAACATTTTTTCATCCAGATGCACCTTGCGTACGCCGAAATGGTAGAACAACCCGGCCAGCGCGCCCCAGCACAGATGAATGGTAGAAAACACGTTGGTCTTGGAATAATCCATGATCTCGCACAGTTCACGCCAGTAATCCACCTGTTCGTAGTCCATATCTTCCAGCGGTGCGCCTGTGATGATCATACCGTCGAAGCGCTCGTTTTTTATTTCATCAAAATTTTTGTAGAAGGCCTTCATGTGCTCCTGGGGGGTATGGCTGGGCAGATGGCTGGATGTCTGCAAAAACGTGATGTGCACCTGCAGCGGGCTGTTGGCAAGCAGGCGGGCCAGCTGCGTTTCGGTGACGATCTTGGTGGGCATCAGGTTCAGGATCAAAATGCGCAGCGGGCGGATGTTCTGGCTCTGTGCGCGCTCCCGGTGCATAACAAAGACATTTTCTTTGGTCAGCGACTCATAGGCGGGCAGCTCTTTCGGTATAATCAGCGGCATGATGATGACGGCTCCTTGTCTTGTTTCACATTCCGTTCCAGATCAGATCTGATCCAGCGCCTGGGCAATATCGGCAATCAGGTCAGCCTTGTCCTCCAGGCCGCAGCTCATGCGCACCAGATCAGGCTGGACACCGGCGGAAAGCAGCTGCTCTTCGGTCATCTGGCGATGGGTGGAACTTGCCGGGTGCAGGCAGCAGGTGCGGGCGTCAGCCACATGCGTCTCGATGGCGCCCAGCTTCAAATGTCCCATAAACTCGGCAGCCTTGTCGCGCCCGCCCTTCACTCCGAAGCTGACCACGCCGCAGCTGCCGTTGGGCAGATACTTCCTGGCGCGTTCATAGTAGGCATCGCCCGGCAGACCGCAGTAGTTGACGTAGGCGATTTTGGGATGGTTCGACAGGAACTCGGCAACCGCCTGACCGTTTTCGCAATGGCGGGCCATGCGCACATGCAGACTCTCCAGGCCCAGGTTAATCATATACGCGGACATGGGGCTTTGGGTGCAGCCAAAATCGCGCATCAACTGCGCAGTGGCTTTGGTAATAAAAGCCCCCTCTTTGCCGAAGCGCTAGATCG
>JBJEYG010000409.1:0-2944 GCA_051886555.1 Gemmiger sp. | reverse complement strand
TACGTTCCAGCGTTTGCTGGAGTCGGGTGCGGGCATCCTGCGGCATATGCATCAGCTTAGCCTGCAAGCCCTCATTGACCAATTCGCTCAGACTCTTGCCGAAAATGTCGGTATTCCAGATTTTGCCCGGATCGCTTTCAAAATCCTGAAGAATACTGCGGATGAGCGCTTCCCCCTGTTGTTCGCTGCCCACTGTGGGCGAAAGTTCGGTGCGGATGATCGCTTTCATCATGTGCAGCGACGGCGCGCTTGCGCAGAGTCGGACACCGTACTGTCCGTTTTGCTGGACAATCTGCGGTTCCTCCATCTTCAGTTCCTCGATGTCCGGCATTACGATGCCATAACCGGTGGCCTCCACCTGATCCAGCGCGTTCTTGATTTTATCGTAGGCCCGCTTCGCCTTGGCAAGGCTCACAACGCAAGGCATCAGGCTCGCCTCGTCGGCAATGTCCAGCCCTGTCTGTTCGCTCAGCACACGATAAAAAATCTCAGACGGCACTCCGACCCGCAGCCGCGCGCTGCCGGTGGCAAGATTCATACCCGTGAGCGTTGTGCCCGAAAGATATTCACACTCGATATGAGGCTTTTGTCCCGTCAGATCCCCCATTTTGCGCACGTCACCGCCAAACTCGGCGATTGCACGGTACACCTCGCTTTGCAGCCAGTGTCCCGGTTCCAGCAGCGTAACCCAAGAGGGCATGGTAATGGCAATCTCCCGGATGGGGAATTCATACAGCAATTTCTGTAATATACCGCCGATTTGCTCGGCAGTCATTTCCAGGCAATTTACCGCACATACGGTATGGTGGTACGTTTCGCTTAATGAAGCGGCCAGCGCCTTGCTCTCCTCACTGGATGGGTCGGTGCAGTTGAGCAGAATAACATAGGGTTTCCCGATTTTTTCCAGTTCTCGGATGGTGCGGCGCTCGGCAGCCTCATAGTTTTTGCGGGGCAGATCGGCCACCGAACCATCGGTGGTAATTACCAATCCCACTGTTGCATGCTCGTTGATGACCTTGCTGGTACCCATTTCGGCTGCAACGTCAAATGGAACGGCTTCATCAAACCAGGGGCTTTTCACCAGGCGGGGCGCATTGTTTTCCTCGCTTCCCAACGCACCGTCCACCAGAAACCCCACACAGTCAATCAACCGCGCGCGGAAACTGCCGCCGTCCGGCAGGTCAATGTTGACTGCTTTTTCCGGCACAAACTTGGGCTCGGTGGTCATAATCGTCCGTCCTCCGGCAGACTGGGGCAGTTCATCATTGGCCCGGGCACGCTGCGCGTCATTTTTGATGTGGGGTAGCAGCATCAACTCAGAAAATCGTTTGATAAACGTACTTTTCCCACTGCGCACCGGCCCTACCACACCAATATAGATGTCACCTCCGGTGCGCTGGGCGATGTTTTGATAGATCTGTTCCTGTGTCACGGTAGTCCCCCCCTTTCACAGTGCGGCCGGAATCAACAGACAGCCACCCCGCACCTGACGTTCCGGCAGCGCATCGTCCGTTTCTTCTTCCATATGGTTGGCCGTAGCCAGATCCTTCACGCGGGCATGATAACGCTTTGCAATGGAAAACAACGTTTCGCCCGGGGCCGCATAGTAGAGATACAGTGCCGGGCCACCGCTTTTATCGGCAAATTCTTCCCCCAGTTCAATGCTTTCCGCCGCGCTGAATAACTTCTGTTGCAGCACAACACCGGTGACTCCGATCTCCAGCTGAACTTTCATACGGCTTCCCTCCTTTGTGCCAGCCACTGCCAGCGCAACCGCTGAAAGATGGGCCAACAGTTCTTTCGGCGTCGCATCCCACTCCTGAGGCAGGCACCAGTCAAAGGCCTTATCGTAGCAGGTCAGCTCTCCCCGGTCATCCGCACAAATCACATGGGCGGTCCCTTTACCGGTAAACACAGTTTTCTCCCCCTGCTGTACGGCAGCAGGCGCTCCCAACGTGGCAAAACAGCCTTTGACCTGCTGTTCCTTTTCGGGCAGCGTGTCCTCCACCGTGGCGCGTACTGTTTCGTTGACCATCTGTCCCGGCTGAAGTAACCCCAGCGTCATTGTACGGACATCGGTAGCACATTCGGTGGAAAAAGCATCCGTCACCGCATCGCAGGAAAATGCTCGCCAGAATTCGGTATGCAGTTTCCAGGTCACGTTAAGCACTGGCTTGTCACCGCCGTCTTCAGGTGCGGCAACGGTGCAGCCCAAAATTCGCCCCCACGCGCAGCCGGTATCGCTTTCTGCGGTACCGGGAAGTTCGCTCTGCTGATGTACGTCGATCTGTTTTTGCAGCGAGATGATCTCCTCGCTGCCCGCCGGCCGGTAAACCGCCTGTATACACAGTCGGCCCTTCCACTGAAAACCGCCGTTCTGAGGGGAAAGTGTTTCCCCCGACACATAACCTCCCACATCCAATACCGTTTCCCCCGCGCCGGGCAGATCCAATTCCGCCTGGGTGGTAAAACTACGCTCGTCCGCCGCTGTACAGACCCATCCGGAGAGCGTACGGCTTTTCCGTTCCACACCGCATCCTTCCAGCGACACAAGCGTTTCCCGCCCGGCAATGCGGCTGGCCGAAACGGTAAGGAAATAGGCTCCCCGCAGATCAATACGGTGTTCGCTTACCGCACGACAGTTGCAGTATTCCAGTTCGCCTGCCACCGTTGCAGGACCTTCGGTGTACTGCCCCTCGGGCAGCTCGGCCGTTTTTTCAAACGGGAATTTCTGTTCCGCACGGCACAGGCAGCTTCCCGCCTCATCCGATTGATAATACACGGTACAGCGCAAATATCCATCCCCCTGCCAGTGGGTACCGGTCACTGCATTTTGCATCAGTACCGGCTCGATCATACATTTGACAATTTTAAAAATAGCCGGCAGATAGTCCGGCACCAGAATCTCCGTTTCCAGCGGGATCTCCATTCGGGTCTCCCACCT
>JBJEYG010000408.1:0-12881 GCA_051886555.1 Gemmiger sp. | reverse complement strand
TGATCCTTTTGTTTGCCGTTTCAGGGTTCTGAGACTATCATACCGTGCGCTGTCGCATTTTTACATAGAGTTTTCGCGGCGCACCATATCCGATTCGCTCATTTTCGAACATGCTCCGCTTGATATTCGTGGGGGGTACACCCTGCCAGCTTTTTGAAGCTGCGTGAAAAATACGCCCCCGAACTGTACCCCAGACGCTGCGCCGTCTCGCCGGGGGAATAGCCTTCCTCCAGCAGGTCCTTGGCGCGCTCCACCTTCATGCGGGCAAAATATTCCATTGCACCGCATTTGGTACGGGTTCGGAACACTTTCTGCAGCCGCGCGCGGGTACAGCCGTTGTCCCGGCAGACCTGTTCCACCGTCAGGTCGCAGTCCAGCCGGGCGGCAAAATAGCGGCGCACCGTTTCCAGCAGCACCGCGCTGCTCTGCTCCCGCCGGGCGCGGGCACTGGCCTTCTGCCCGCCGCGCATCCTGCGCACCATGGCAATAAGCGCCAGTTCCAGTGTGATCTGCAGCTGCTGCTGCGCCGCAAAGGGCGGCTCGGCCCTGCGGCGCGGGGCCTCGTCCGGCGTTTTGGGGGCGGAAAACACTTCACGCGCAGCCACACCGGCATAATGCAGGTAGATGCGCTCGTTGGTGTCGGTGTGCAGGGCCAGGCCGCGGAACTCATCCATCACGGCGCTGCTGCATACAAAATCCACCCGCATCACTTCGGGGGGGATGTCCCCCACGGCGCGCATGCCGGCGGCCTCGCCGGGCTGGTGAAAGTACACCCAGCCCCGGCCCAACGCGATACGGCGCAGGTCGGCGGTTTCTTCCACCGCGCCGCTGAGAACGTACACCAGCTGCCAGTTTTCACACAGGTAGGGCGGCAATTTCTCGCCGGGCCGCCATTCCTGCTGAGCAACCGAAAGCACCTGCTCCACCCGCAGAGGGCAAAGTTCCTCTTCGCTCACGGGGCGCTCCCTCCTTTCCGGTCAGGCCGCGGCCCGCGCAGCCACGGCGCCGTCGATGTTCTGCCAGTTTCCGCCCTGCTCCCGGACCTCGGTAAACACGCCTGGCGGGGTCTCTGTCACGGCGGGGAAGCGTTCCATCCCTTCAAATTCGGTGCAAAGCCCCAACCGGCAGGCGGTGACAGGGCACAGCGTGCGGTCGATGTGGTCGTAATCGATGCCGCCCTGGGCGTTGTAGGTATCCTGCATGATGGCGGTGGGCCAGGTTTCGGCAACATACTCCACCAGTTCCGGCGTCACAAAATAATCCTGGCTTTCCTCATACAGATCCGGGGCGCCGTACTGGTGCAGGATCTCATGAGCGTACACCGCCGGGCTGTCGAAAGTGCCCGGATCGGAAAACGCATCGTACTCGTATAAAAAGCTGTATTCGTAGTAGAAATCGTCGCCGTCCTCCAGGTAGTGCACCATGGTGAAGGAACAGCCCTCGAGCGGCAGAAAATAGAGGAAACCAATGCTAGAAGTGCCGTATTTCTGCCGCAGGGCATCGGTGTCCAGCTGCTCACACAGCAGGTCGGCCGCGTCAAACAGGTCGTCCGCTTCGTCTGAGTCCTCCCCACCCGCAAAGGTACCCCGGTATTCCCGCCGCACGCACAGGTCGGGATCGGTGCCGTCATCATAGATGATGCGGGCTTCGGCACCATAACCGGCGCACTGCCCGGTGATCCAGTCCACCGCCACCGCAAGGTTGCTCCGGCTGCGGGCAATTCCCTGCTCGTCCCAGGCACGGCCGTCCGCCTCATCCAGGTAGACGCTGACCAGTACGGTAGGGAAAGAGATCAGCCCGGCGCTGCCGTAACCGCCGCCCTGGGATGCCTGCGCGGCAGGCGCGGTGGGATCCTCCGGCGTTGGGTCGTAATAATAGGGCATGTGCGGTTCCTCATAGGAGCGCTGCACATTTTTGCGCCCGGCACAGCCCGCCAGCAGCGCAGCCGCCAGCACAACGGCGGCCAGCGGGGCGGCGCGTCTTGCCGTTGCCATAGTTTCCCTCCTGTTATTGCGGCAGATCCAAACGCAGGCTGCCGTCGGCGGCGTCCAGCGTCACCGTACAGGGATCGTCCCCCAGACGGCCCTCAATGAGCGCCTGGGCAATGGGGTCCTCCACCTGCTTGCGGATGGTTCGGCGCAGCTCACGCGCGCCGAATTTGGTGCTGGACTGGTCCACCACTGCGGTGAGCGCTGCGGGAGTATATTCCAGTGTGATGCCGCGGGCCTGCATACCGGGTTTGTATTCGTCCAGCATCAGTGCGGCGATGCGCTCCAGATCCGCCTGTTCCAGCGGTCGGAAGGTGATGATCTCGTCCACACGTCCCAGGAATTCCGGGCGCAGGAATTCCTGCAAAGCTTTCATGCTCTTGTTGGCGCTGATCTGCTCGGCAGTCTTGTTGAAGCCAGTCTCCCCCGAATGGTCGGTACTGCCGGCGTTGGAAGTCATGCAGATGACCGTGTTGGAGAAGTCCACCGTACGGCCCTGGGCGTCGTTGATCTTGCCTTCGTCCAGAATCTGAAGCAGAATGTTCATCACGTCGGGATGCGCCTTTTCGATCTCGTCGAACAGTACGACGCTGTAAGGGTGGCGGCGCACCTTCTCAGTGAGCTGGCCGGCTTCGTCGTAGCCCACATAGCCCGGAGGCGAACCGATCAGGCGGGAAACGGCGTATTTCTCCATATATTCGCTCATGTCGATGGCAATGAGCGGGTCCACCGAATCGAACAGCTGCCGGGCAAGCTGCTTGACCAGCTCGGTTTTGCCCACGCCGGTAGGCCCGACGAAGATAAAGCTGGCCGGACGGCGGCGGCCGGCCAGGTCGGCGCGGCTGCGCTTGATGGCCTGGGCCACCTGATGCACGGCTTCGTCCTGCCCGATGATGTGCTTTTTCAGTTCCTCTTCCAGGTTGAGCAGCTTGGCATATTCGCTCTCCTGAATCTTAACGGCGGGAATGCCGGTCCACAGCTCAATGACGCGGGCCACATCCTCCATCTCCACCTTGATGTCGGCGGTTTTCAGTTCCAGGGCGGGCAGCTTTTCCCTCTGGCGGGCCAGCTCGGTCTTGACCTTGGCCAGCTCCTCATAGTCGATGGCTTCGCCGTCCTCAGGATTTTCCAGCTCATGCTCACGGGCTTCCAGCCCGGCGATGTCCTTCTGCAGGCTCAGATACTCGGTGATCTCAGGGTGGCGCAGGTTGCAGCAGGCGCAGGATTCGTCCAACAGATCGATGGCCTTGTCGGGCAGGAAACGGTCGGTGATGTACCGTTCGGACAGGCTCACCACGCTGGCGGCAATCGCGTCGGTAACACGCACGCAGTGGTGCTTCTCGTAGTAGATCTTCACACCCTTGATGACCTCAAGGGTATCGGCAAGGGAAGGCTCCTCCACCTTGACGGGCTGGAAACGGCGCTCCAGCGCCTGGTCCTTCTCGATATACTTGCGGTATTCGGTGAAGGTCGTTGCGCCGATGACCTGGATCTGCCCGCGGGAGAGGGCGGGCTTCATAATGTTGGCGGCGTTCATGGCGCCGTCGGAGTCGCCCGCGCCCACAATGTTGTGGATCTCGTCAATGAACAGGATCACGTTGCCGGCGCTCTTGACCTCGCTGATCAGACCCTTGACCCGCTGTTCAAACTGGCCGCGGAACTGGGTGCCGGCCACCAGGGCGGTCAGGTCCAGCAGATAGATCTCCTTATCCTGCAGGCGGGCAGGCACCTGGCCGGCGGCAATGCGCTGGGCGATGCCCTCGGCAATGGCGGTTTTGCCCACGCCGGCCTCACCGATCAGGCATGGATTGTTTTTCTGGCGGCGGCACAGGATCTGGATGGTGCGGTAGATCTCCCGGTCACGGCCGACAATGTGGTCGGTCTTTCCCTCCCGCGCCTTTTTGGTCAGGTTTTCGCAGTATGTGTCCAGGAACTTGTGCTTGGGGGGCTTTTTCCCGTTTTTCTCCGGCTTTTTGTCCTCTGCCCGGTTCCCACCGAACCCGAAGGGGAAGGCCGGGCTTCCGCCGGGCATAAAGTCTTCCTGTCCGTTCTCGTCAGGGAGCTCCCCGTCACCGGTAGGCATCAGCGCCTCCGCGCCGCCGGCCTCCTCCAGGAAACTGGCCATACGCTCCTCCATATTTTCCAGGTCCTGGTCGGAAACGTTGAACTGTTTCATCAGATCGTCCACCGGTTTGATGTGCAGTTCACGCGCACAGGTCAGGCAGTAGCCCTCCTGTACCGGCTTGCCGGCATCCATGCGCTGCACATACACCACTGCTGTCCGTTTTTTACAGCGGACACATAACATACTTGTCACCTCTCTATGGTTTAATAATGGATCAGAAACGGATTAAAATTCGCAAAAAACGAATACAGACGGCTCTGCGCCAGTACGGCGCTGTTCAGGAAGGACAGCTGCCCCGTTGTGACGGTGGCTGCCAGCCACAGCAGAATGGCGGCAAACCAGCAGTCCAGCGTGCCGGAGACAAAGCCGAAACAGAAGCCGAACATCTTGTTGACGGTACCCAGCAGCGGCACACCGTTCAAGTGACGGAACAGCCGCTCCAGCAAACGAAAAACCAGCCGGATCAACGCCAGCACCACCATGAAAATCACGGCCTGCAAAAGCGGCAGCAGCAAAGGCTGGACGGCCGCCGCCACCTGCTGTACCAGCGTTTCGGTACCGAGATCGGCCGCATTTTGCAGCAGTCCGGCAACAGCGTCGCGGGCGGCTTCAGGCAGGATCCCCAGATTCTGCTCCACCCAGCCGGAGGTTTCGGCGCTTTGGCGGGCGGCCGCCTCGGCCACGCGTTCGCGGAGCGGCGGGCCGATGAACCGGTCGTACAGCGGAACCGCCCATTCCCGGGTGGCCCAGGTAGCGCCGATGATCCCGGCCACCGAGCCCCCCAGCCGCAGCAGGCCGGACACGAATCCCCGGCGCATCCCGCCGATGGCCGCCCAGGCCAGCAGCACAACAAACAGCAGATCATAGATCAAACCGACGGAAAAACTCATTCACTCGTCCCTTCCTGTGTATTCCCCGCGTCCGGCGCTTCCAGCACCGACGCGGTGGTTCCGGTGAACACCAGCGTTTCGGCGGCGTCCAGCACGGCAATGGGCGTGGAACTGAAATTCCGCGTCCAGTTCAGCGTACCGTTGAAGCTGTAACTTTGCACCGAATCAGCCGTAAGCACATAAGCCGCAGTTCGGGTACAGCTTACACTGTCGGCTTTGCCCACGCTGCACCGGGCAAGTTCCTGCATCGAATCATCCAGCAGCACCAGCGTGCTGCCGCTGCGGCTGGCCAGCAACAGGGCAACGTCCCGTCCGCTGACCGACACGCTCTGCAGTGTCGCACCGCCGTAATCCCAGCGGGCGATCTCGGCGCCGGTGGACGCGTCCAGCACGGCGGCATAGTCGTCAAACACCGCCAGCAGCCGCGTACCGGTGATCCAGTCCAGTTCCACCACCATACTGCCGGGATCGGCGGCATAGGTTGCGCCGATCTCCTCGGTGGCGGTGTCCATCAGATAGACGCCGGCGTGAATCTGCCCGTCGGACGCACTCAGGCAGCCGGCCGCAAAACGGCGGTTGTCGGAAGCGAAGCGCAGCACCACGGGGGTCCCCTCCTTCTGGGTGGGACACCAGGTATATTTCAGCTTGAACAGCGAATCGTAAATCTCCACCTGCGCGGCATAACGGCTGGATTCGGTAATCACCGCCACGCTCCCGTTGTTGCTGAGAGCGCACAGCAGGATACCGTTGGAAAAGTTTTTGGTGTACAGGGTTTTGGTTCGGCTTTCCACCCGCAGCTCACTGCCCGCACGGTTATACACGCAGAAACGGGTGTTCCCCGCAGCCAACGCCGGGCGGGCGTAGCCGGGCTGGAAGGAGCGCACTTTGACGCCATAAGCGGAATAGACCGCCACATCCTCGGCCCCCAATTCCACAAAACCGCCGGCCAGCTCGCAGATCTGCCTGGGCTGGGAGATGGCGGTGTTGACCGGCCAGCCTCCGCCGCTGCGGTTGAGATACAGCGTGACGGAGTCCATGCCGTCGCCCAGCGCTGCCAGCGACGCGCCCACCGCACCGGTGAGCACCGCAAAGGCCGCAGCGATGATAAGCACCACCGCGCCCAGCAGTACCAGACGGCGGCGCCGCCGTTTTTGCGCCAACGCGGAGAGCTTTTTTGTGCGGGGCGCAGTCCGGCCGGCGGTATTGTCCGCAGCCGGGCGGGAAGTTTTGGGCGGCGGCGGGGGCGCAGCACGGCCCTGCTCGCGCGCCATCATGCGGTCCAGCGCGTCATGGCTGCTGTCCCTTCTGGGCATAACGTCCCCTCCCCTCTTCGTCGTGTTGCCCGGCGGTTATTCCGGCGGCAGTCCGTATTCCACACGGACAAGAAACAGCCCCTTCGCTGGCAGCGTGGGGCCGGCATTTTTTCGGTCGCGGCTTTGCAACAGCGCGGGCACGGCATCCGGGTCGAACCGGCCCTGGCCTGCCGCCACCAGCGTTCCGGCCAGAATGCGCACCATGTTGTACAGATAGCCGTCCGCCGTGACGGTAATGGCAATCACCTCGCCCTGGCGCTCCACCGTGCATTCGGTAATGGTGCGCACGGTATCGCCCCTGGCCGCCACCGAACTTCCCGACGCGCACAGCGCCAGGAAATCGTGGGTGCCTGCAAAGCCGGCGGCAGCGCGGCGCATGGCGTCCAGATCCAGCGGGCCGGCCAACCGGTAGCACAGATCCGCATCAAAGGGCGAATCCGTCCGGCTGTTGCGGATGCGGTAACGATAGGTTTTCAGGTGGGCGGAGTAGCGGGCGTGGAAGTCCTCCTCCACCGGGCGCACCGACCGCACGCGGATATCCGGCGGAAGATGCGCGTTGAGCGCCCCCGCCAGTTTCTGCGGCGGAACGCGGCCGTCATAATGGAAATTCAGGCAAAATCCCAGGGCGTGGACCCCCGCGTCGGTGCGGGAACACCCCTTCACATCGGGGCGGGCACCCAACACCCGCTGCAGTGCGTTCTGGAACGCCTCGCACACCGACAGGCCGTTGGGCTGCACCTGGAAGCCCACATAATTGGTCCCCTTGAAACTGAGCGTGACCAGAACGTTCAAGGCACAGCCCCCCTTTCGCGCAGGATCAAATTCCCGGCACCAGCCATTTGGTGGCCAGGATGCCGCCCAGCAGCGCCACACACACCAGGGCGCACATACGGTCCTCAGCGGTGAATTTCAGCACCTTCAGACGGGTGCGGCCGTCGCCACCGCGGTAGCAGCGGCACTCCATCGCCATGGCCAGCTCATCCGCGCGGCGGAAAGCCGAGATGAACAGCGGAATCAGAATGGGAATGAGCGCCTTTATGCGCTCGGTGAACGTTCCGTTGTCCAGTTTGGCGCCGCGGGCCTTCTGGGCGTTCATGATCTTCTCGGTCTCATCGATCAGCGTGGGAATAAAGCGCAGCGCGATGGTCATCATCATAGCCAGCTCGTGTACCGGCAGATGAAGTTTGGCCAGCGGACGCAGCAGCGTTTCAATGGCGTCGGTCAGCACAATGGGGCTGGTGGTGTAGGTCAGCAGGCTGGTACCTGCAATGAGCGCCACCACGCGAACCGACATGAGCACCGCATAGCGGACGCCCTCGGCATAAATCTTTATAAAACCGACGTGTACCAGCGGATCGCCCGTACCGGTGATGAAAAACAAATTGAGCACACCGGTGAACAGAATAATGGGCAGAATGGGTTTCAGGCTTTTCAGGATCAGCTTGTAAGGGATCCTGGCCACCGTGTACAAAAATGCCAGCAGCGCCAGCGACAGGGCAATGCCCAGCGGGTTGGAGGCCACAAACAGCACAATGATGTACCCCAGCGTGACCAGGATCTTGAGGCGCGGGTCGCAGCGGTGTACGACCGAATTGCCGGGAAAGTGCTGCCCAATGGTAATGTCACGTAGCATCCACGGCACCCCCTTTCGCCCGGTACGCTTTCAGCACCGTCTTGACGGCGTAGGGCATGGTGTACACGTTGGTGTCAATGTCCAGGCCCATCTCTTTCAGCTTTAAAAACACCTTCGTCACCTGCGGGACCGACAGGCCCAGCTCCAGCAGCTCCGGCGCGCGGGCAAAAACATTTTCCACCGTGTCGTACATGGCCAGCTTTGCTTTGCTCATCACCAGCACACGGTTGGCGTATTTGGCAATGTCCTCCATCGAATGGCTGACCAGCAGCACGGTAACGCCGGTCTTTTTGTGGTATTCCTGAATCTGGCTCAGAATGGTGTCCCGCCCTTCGGGGTCCAGGCCGGCGGCAGGCTCGTCCAGCACCAGGATGCGCGGTTCCATCGCCATCACGCCGGCAATGGCAACCCGGCGCTTCTGGCCGCCGGACAGTTCGAAGGGGCTGCGCTGCAAAAGCGACTCGTCCAGCCCGGTAAAGGCGGCGGCTTCGCGCACGCGGCGCTGCACCTCCTCCTCTGGCAGGCCCATGTTACGGGGGCCGAAGGCAATGTCGGCGGCGCAGGTCTCCTCAAACAGCTGGTACTCGGGGTACTGGAATACCAGCCCCACCAGAAAACGGAAATCGCGCAGGTTTTCCCCCTCGGCCCACATGTCCCGTCCGTCCACCAGGATTCGGCCGGAGGTGGGGCGGTTCAGGCCGTTAAAATGGCTGATCAGCGTGGATTTTCCGCTGCCGGTGGAGCCGATTACCCCAACGAAATCCCCCTCGGCGATCTCAAAGCTCACGTCGTCCAGTGCTACCGTCTCGTCGGGCATCCCCACATTGTAGACGTAGCGCAGGTTTTCCACGCGAATGATCGGTTTTGTTTGTTCTGGCAAATCAAATTCCTCCCTGCGGGATGCCGCCTTCGTACGTCGGAGTGCAGCTCCCGTCTTTTGGGTATTTTTATTTCAGCAAATCATAAATGGCGCCGGCACATTCTTCGGGCGTGATGACGCCCTCCGGCATGGGCAGACCGGCGGCTGCCAGTTCGTCCCGCAGTTCGGCGGCCTGGGGTACATCCAGGTGATAGCTGTGCATGCGTTCGGTCTGGCTGAACACCTGTTTGGGGGTGCCCTCCATCACAATGCGCCCGGCGCTCATCACCAGCACCCGGTCGGCCTGAGCGGCCTCCTCCATATAATGGGTAATGGCCACCACGGTAATGCCGTAATCCCGGTTCAGCGTGCGGATGGTATTCATGACTGCCTCCCGTCCGCGGGGGTCCAGCATGGCGGTGGCTTCGTCCAGCACCAGGCAGTCCGGCCGCATGGCGATGACACCCGCAATGGCCACGCGCTGCTTCTGCCCGCCGGACAGTTTATGGGGCGCTTTCTCCCGCTGCTCGTAGATGCCGGCCATCTTCATGGCCTCGTCGATGCGGGTGCGGATCTCCGGCGTTGGTACGCCGAGATTTTCCAGCGCGAAGGCCACGTCCTCCTCCACCACGGTGGCGACGATCTGATTATCCGGATTCTGGAACACCATACCCACCGTCTGGCGGATGTCATAGAGTCTTTCCTCGGTGCGGGTATCCATGCCTTCCACCAGCACCACGCCCGTTTCGGGCAGCAGAATGGCGTTGAAATGTTTGGCCAGCGTGGATTTGCCGCAGCCGTTCGCCCCCAGTACTGCCACAAACTCGCCCCGTCTGACCTGAGTGGTCACTCCGTTCACCGCATATTGCGGCTGCTCCGGATCGTAGCGGAAATGCACATCCTGCACGTCTAAAATGGTAGTTTGCGTATTCAAGACTTTCCCTTCCCTCTCTGCCAACACGGTCAGACGCCGCTTTCCCACATGGCGGTGGCGCCGCAAGGCACCACACCGCCGGTGGCCGAAACCGGCAGGCCGATCTCGTCACACCAGGTCGTCCCGCCGTGTACAGGCTGAACGGTCGTCTTTAAAATATATTCCATGACCGCGGGGCTCAGCCCCTCGGTGTAGCTGTTGACGGCGTAGAACAGCGGCGTTTCGCTGAGCACACCGGTACAAAGTGTCATCAGGTCATAAATATTGTCCTCCAGCTTCCACACCTCGCCGCCGGGGCCGCGCCCATAGCTGGGCGGATCCATGATGATGCCGTCGTAGGTGCTGCCGCGCCGGATCTCCCGCTGCACAAACTTGGCGCAGTCATCCACTATCCAGCGGCAGGGACGGCCGGCCAGGCCGCTGGCGGCAGCATTTTCCCGTGCCCAGGCCACCATGCCCTTGCTGGCATCCACATGGGTGACACTGGCGCCGGCCGCCAGGCAGGCCAGCGTAGCGCCGCCGGTATAGCCGAACAGGTTCAGTACCCGTACCGGGCGGCCGGCCGCACGGATCTTCTGCTGATACCAGGCCCAGTTGACCGCCTGCTCGGGAAAAACGCCGGTATGCTTGAAGCCGGTAGGGCTGACGATGAGCGTCAGCTCACCCCAGCGAATGTTCCATTTCTGCGGCAGGGGTTTCCGGTATTCCCAGTTTCCGCCGCCCTTCTGGCTGCGGTGGTAGACGGCGTCCGCCCGGTTCCAGAGCGGGCTTTGCGGTTCGTTTTTCCAAACGATCTGCGGGTCGGGGCGGATAAGCACCGCCTTCCCCCAGCGCTCCAGGCGGTTGTGGGCGGTGGCGTCCAGTAATTCGTAATCCTGCCAGCTGTCTGCGGGACGCATAGAAGCTCCTTTCCATTATCCACAATAAATATGAAGAAATCTTGTGCAAACAGGCAACATACCGCGCTTTTACTGCACCCCGGGGATGCGCTGACGGATCATCTCGGCGATGCGCTCGGCACTCTGGGTAATAGCGGCCATATCCTGGCCTTCCACCATGACGCGGATCTTCGGCTCGGTGCCCGAAACGCGCACCAGCACGCGGCCCATGCCCATCAGATTCTGCTGCTGGCTCTCCACAAAACCCGCGATGTACTCGTCGTCCTTGTATGCGGCCTTCTGGGCGGCGTTGGCGGTCAGATTGACCAGCACCTGGGGATATTTCTCATACACGCCGTTCAGCTCGCTCATCCTGGCGCCCTGCTCGCGGCGTTTGCGGGCCAGCATCTTCATCACCTTGCCGGCGGTCAGTTCGCCGTCGCCAGTGGTGGCATGATGCAGCAGGATCACATGTCCGCTCTGCTCACCGCCGATGGCGTAACCGCGGGCGCGCATCTCTTCCAGCACATAGCGGTCGCCCACTGCGGTGCGGGCCGTCTCGATGCCCTGGCTCTGCATATATTTCATAAAGCCCAGATTGCTCATGACAGTGACCACGGCAGTGTTGCCGTCCAGGCGGCCGCGCTCTTTCATGTCGCAGGCCACCAGCGCAATGATCTTGTCACCGTCGATTTCCTGGCCCAGCTCATCACAGGCCAGGCAACGGTCGGCGTCGCCGTCAAAGGCAAAACCGCAGTCGTAACCGCCCTCGCGCACCGCCTTCTCCAGCGTTTCCAGATGGGTGGAACCGCACCGATCGTTGACGCTGACCCCGTCATCCCTGGTACCGATAAAGCCGCACTTGCAGCCCAGACGGGGGTACAGCTTCTGGGCCACCTGGGCGGAAGCGCCGTTGGCACAGTCAAACAGCACGTTCAGGCCGGTCAGATCGGCGCCGATGTTTTCGTACAGGTAATCCACATAGTCATCCACCGCGGTATCGCGGACATGCACCCGGCCGATGTCCGCGCCCTCGGCCAGTTTGAGCGCCTTCTTTCCGGTGGCATAGGCTTCGATTTCGTCCTCCACGGCGTCGGGCAGCTTGTAGCCGTCCCCCTTGAAAATTTTGATGCCGTTGAATTCCATCGGGTTGTGGGAAGCGGAGATCATAATGCCCGCGTCGGCGTTGTACTTTCGCACCAGATAGGCCACGCCGGGGGTGGGAATGACGCCCAGCAGTTCCACGTCCGCGCCGACGCTGCACAGACCGGCGGCCAACGCGTTTTCCAGCATGTCGCCGGACACGCGGGTGTCCTTGCCGATCAGAATTCTGGGACGATGGTCGTTCTCCAGCTCGGTAAGCACGGCAGCGGTGCCGCGCCCAATGTTCAGCGTCAGTTCACAGGTCAGGTCCCGGCCCGCTACGCCGCGGACGCCGTCGGTACCAAACAATCTAGCCATAATCTGTTCCTTTCCGTTCCGCCGTTTCGGGGCGGAATCTCTTGAATTTTACTGTATGCTATGCCCATTTGGGCGGGAATGGTCCGGTATTTTACAAAAAAGACTGCTGCCCTTCGTCCGCTTCCTCACTTTTCAGGTGGCGGGGCACCGCCATGTGCAGGTGCTCGTAGGCCATGCGGGTGACGCAGCGGCCGCGGGGCGTGCGGGTCAGGAAACCCATCTGCATCAAATAAGGCTCGCACACATCCTCCAGCGTGACGCTCTCCTCGCCCAGCACGGCGGCCAGCGTTTCCAGGCCAACCGGCCCGCCGCCGTACAGTTCAATGATGGCGCGCAGCAAACTGCGGTCCAGCTCATCCAGGCCCAGCGTGTCGATGTCCATCTGTCTGAGCGCCGCACGGGCGGTCTCGCCGTCGATGGTACCGTCCGACTTGACCAGCGCAAAGTCCCGCACCCTCTTCAGAAAACGGTTGGCCACACGGGGGGTACCGCGACTGCACCGGGCCAGTTCCAGCGCGCCCTCCGGGGTGATGTCCACGCCCAGGATTCCGGCACTGCGGGTAATGATGCGCGCCAGCTCGTCGGGGCTGTACAGCTCCAGCTTGAGCAGCACGCCAAAGCGGTCGCGCAGCGGGCCGGTGAGCTGGCCGGCGCGGGTGGTGGCGCCAATGAGGGTGAACCGGGGCAGGTTGATGCGGATGCTCTGGGCCGAAGGGCCTTTGCCGATCATAATATCCAGCGCATAGTCCTCCAGCGCCGGGTAGAGCACCTCCTCCACCTGACGGGAAAGGCGGTGGATC
>JBJEYG010000407.1:0-2958 GCA_051886555.1 Gemmiger sp. | reverse complement strand
TGGACTGCACCTTGGGCACCAGCTTTTCCACCTGGGGGCCGGGACTTTCCGCTTTCATCAGGTTGACGTGGGAACCGCCGGTCAGCGGCAACAGCGTCAGCAGAAAAACCAGAACACCCATGCCGCCGATCCAGTGGGTAAAGCTGCGCCAGAACAGCAGACAGCGGGGAAGCGCTTCCACGTCGCTCAGCACGCTGGCGCCGGTGGTGGTAAAGCCGGATACCGTCTCAAACAGCGCCGAGATAGGGTCGGCAATGTAGCCGGAGAGCACAAAGGGAAGCGCGCCCATAATGCTGATGACGATCCAGCTCAGCGCGGTGATCACAAAACTTTCCCGCACATACAAGACGCGGACTTTGGGCTTGCGGGCCACCAGTGCGCCGCCTGCCACTACACACAACAGCATGGTGATTGCCAGCGATTCAGCCGCCTTTTCCACGTACAGCACGCCCACGGCCATGGGCAGCGCCAGCAGTGCGCCCTCGCACAGCAGAATCCATCCCAGCAGGTAAAAGACCATTGCAAGATTCATAACAGCCCTCCGTCAGTCCGCCAGGATGTTGCGCACATCGTGCAGGCCGTGTTCCAATGTGACGACCACCACCGAATCGCCCGCTTTCAGCTGGTCATTGCCGCGGGGAATGATAATCTCGTCGCCGCGGGTGATGCAGCAGATCAGCAGGTTTCGCTTGAGCCGCAGCAGCGAAAGCGGGATGTTGGTTACCCGCGAATTTTCATGGACGGTGAATTCCAGCGCTTCCACGCGGTCGTCCAGAATGCGGTAGAGCGTTTTTACATTGCTGCCGGCTGCATTCTGCAGCGCGCGTACATGCTGCACAATAAAATCGCAGGTCATGTATTTGGGGTAAACGATGCTGCCGATGTCCAATCCGTCCAGAATGTCGTCAAATTCCAGACGGTTGATCTTGGTCACCAGCTTGGCATTGCTGTGCTTCTGGGCAAACAATGCCAGCAGCACATTCTCCTCGTCCACATTGGTCAGCGAGACAAAAGCCTCGGTGAGCGGCAGGCCCTCCGCCATCAGCAGCTGCCGGTCGGTGCCGTCGCCGTGGAGGATGGTGGCTTCCGGCAGCGATTCCGCCAGCATTTCGCTGCGGGCGGCGTTCTGTTCCACAATGCGTACGCGAATGCCGTGTTCCATCAGATCCTTGGCCAGGTAAAACCCAATCGTGCCGCCGCCCACGATCATGGCGCTGCGCACCGGCCGGGTGGGGGCGTGCAGGTGCATGAAAAATTCCGCCGCGCGGTTCTGGGTGGAAATGAAGGTGATAATGTCACCGTTGCGCAGAATGAAGTCGCCGCTGGGAATCACCACGTCCTGCCCGCGCTCTACGGCACATACCAGCACGTCGCTGTGCAGCCGCAGAGAAACGTCCTTCAGCGGCATACCGTCCAGCCCGTGCTTGGGAGCAAGCACAAATTTGATCAGGCGCACGCGCCCGTCGGCAAACGTGTCGATTTTGAGCGCGGCCGGGAACCGCAACAGGCGGCTGATCTCCCGCGAGGCGGCAAGCTCCGGATTGATGATGGCAGAGATGCCCAGCTGCTGCTTGATAAAGTCCAGTTCATGACTGTAAATCGGGTTGCGAACGCGGGCAATCGCGTGACAGTGCCCGGCCTTTTTGGCAAACATGCAGCACAACAGGTTCAGCTCGTCCGAACCGGTCACGGCAATGAACACGTCGGCGTTCTCAATACCGGCCTCCGACAGGACGCCGATGGAGGAACCGTTCCCTACGATTCCCATCACGTCAAGTTCCTCTGTGATCCGCTGGATCTTCGCCTCGTTGGTGTCAATCAGTGTGATGCTGTGTTTTTCCTCGCTGAGCTGACGCGCCAATGCGGTACCGACCTTGCCGCAACCCACCAGGATGATCTCCATAACTCCACTTCCATTTCTGCAGACGATACCCCATAAAATGCCGAAAAGGACATCTTACGAACTTAATGTAATCTTTATACCACATTATAATATCTTTACGCAATCTTTGCACACAATCTTTGAAAAGAAATCTGAAAAGAATGCCGCTTATGGCAAAAAAAATACGTTCCATTTCCACCGCCGGGCGAAAATGGAACGTTATAAAACCGGAAAAGCTTTACTGAGGCACTGCGGAGGTGAGCTGCTGCTGCACAAAGGGAATGACATCGGCGGGCTGAATGCCCAGCACCATCGCAAACTCGGTATACAGCATGGTTTCTGCCTCACGCATGGCGTTTTCGTCAAAGGTAGCCAGATGCTTGCCGGTGGCTAGGCGCTCCTGCTTGTACCGATAGATGGATTTGATCATGCGCACCAGTTTGTGCCGGTCGCCGCTGCGCAGAACGTCGTTATAAAATTCACGGCGCAGCGCGGGATCGGCCTCATAATCATCCGCCTGCTGCGGCATTTCGCGGATGAGGGCGAACGCCTCCTCACGGGTCATCAGCGGGTGCATTTTGGCTTTGGCGGCCTCGCTGCCCGTGGGGACGGTGATGGTCAGACTGCTGTCATATACCGGCTTCAGGATCAGGCAGGTCATGGCTTGCCCGCCGATGGTCTTGGTCTCCTCCGCCATGATCCGGCATGCGCCGGAAGTCCCGTAAGTTACCGTATCTCCTACCTGAAACATAACTTCTCCTTTCTGTTGAAACGATGATATATTCTCCTTACTGTATAGTATAGACCTTTTTCGGGAAAAAAGACATTGACAAACCGAACAAAAATCAGCGATGCATCGAATTAGATTCTGCGCGTTTTTCCTGCGCAGGCAGCAAATTTTGCAAACCGGGGGGCTTGATTTTCCCGCGGCGGCATATTATAATATCTAAGTATTCATTTGCCGGTGTGTTGGAATTGGCAGACGAGACGGACTCAAAATCCGTTGCTGGCAACAGCGTGTGGGTTCGACCCCCACCACCGGCATAAAAAGCGGCGCCCCGAACCGGGATTCGGTT
>JBJEYG010000406.1:0-2971 GCA_051886555.1 Gemmiger sp. | reverse complement strand
ACAAGGTGGCCGTGATTTCGATCCTGGAGGTTCCCGATGTGCCGGGCATCTCCTTCAAGGTGTTCAGCCTGATGGGCAAGTACCAGATCAATGTGGACATCATTCTGCAGAGCATCGGCCGTGACGGCACCAAGGACCTGACCTTCACCGTGCCGCTGGAGGACGCCGACACCGCCGTACGTCTGCTCACCGAAAACCGCGGCCGGTTCGGCGGCGGCGAGATCAAGGTCAACAAGGACGTGGCCAAGGTGTCCATTGTGGGCGCCGGTATGCAGAGCCACTCCGGTGTGGCCTCCACCATGTTCGAAGCGCTGTTCAACAAGAACATCAACATCCATATGATCTCCACCAGCGAGATCAAGATCAGCGTTATCATCAACAAGGAGGACGCCGACCGCGCGGTTTCCGCCCTGCATGAGGCATTCGTGCACTAAAAGTTTACAAAATCTGCGGCGCAGGCCCCCGGGGCGGCGCCGCTTTTTGTTTACACCGGGCGGAAAAAGGCATATAATAAACAAAACATTCCGGAACGGGCAGATGCCCGGTTCCAGGGTACAATTCCGATTTCCGTGCATATGTTACAGGAGGGAACCGATTGGAACGCAAACAACTTGCGCCGGGCGTGTTCATCACCACGCTGGACGCCGAAAAATTCAACCGTTGCCGCATCACCATCCACCTGCGCTACCATCCGCAGGCCGCTTCCGCCACCGACGCCGCCGTTCTGGCCCTGCTGCTGGAGCGCGGTTACGCCGGCTGCCCCGATATGACTGCCCTCAGCCGCAAGCTGGCGCGGCTGTACGGTGCCGGATTGGGCGTCGATCTGACCAGCGCAGGGTGCGACCGGGTACTTTCTGCGGATATCTGCGGCATCAAGGACCGCTTTGCCCTGGAAGGCGAAAATCTCACCGCTGAGTATGCCGACATTGTGTTCGGCACGGTGTTTGAGCCGTACCTGGTGGACGGTGTGTTTGACCCGGAGGCGGTGGCCATCGAAAAAGAGACGCTTGCCCGCCGTCTTCAGGACGAATTTAACGACAAACGCCTGTATGCCGTGCGCCAGGCACGCCGCCGTTTTTACGGCGACAGCCCCGCAGGAGTGGAGACGGGCGGCTACTTGAAGGATCTGCCCCGCGTAACGCCCGCCACCGTGAAGGCGGAGTACGACCGGATTCTGTCCACTGCGTCCATCGACGTGATGGTGCAGGGGGCGGACGCCGGCCGCGTGGCCGACCGTCTGCTGCAAAAGCTGGAAAACATTCCCCGGGCGCCGCAGCCCTTCTCGCCGCTGACCGCCATGCCCCGCCAGTCGGTACAGCGCGTCACCGAACCGGTGCCCGGCCTGACCCAGGCCAAGCTGGTGTTGATGTTCACCGCCGGCCAGACCGCCCAGGTGCCCTCCATCAGCGTGCTGCGCATGGCGATGGGCGTGTATGGCGGCACCGTCACCAGCCGACTGTTCCGCAACGTGCGCGAAAAGCAGAGCCTGTGCTACTACTGCGGCTCCACCGCGCTGCGCGCCACCGGTGCCATGATGGTGGATTCCGGCGTGGAGCCGGGCGGCGAGGAGCGTGCCGAGGCCGCTATTCTGAAGGAACTGGACGAGCTAAAGCGCGGCCCCATCACCGACGAGGAGATGGAAAACTGCCGCCGGGCGCTGCTGTCCGGCATGGACGCCGTGTCGGATACGCTCTCCGGTTTGGAAAGCTGGTATTACGGTCAGATCGCCCGCGGCGAGGCGCTGGCACCGCCGGAGTACGGCAAGATCCTCACCGAAGCCGTCAAAAAAGAGGATGTGCAGGCGGTGCTGAATCAATATACGCTGTCGGTCTGTTACCGCCTGACTGCCGCAGGGAAGGAGGACGCCCAATGAACCGCACTGCCATTCACGAGACGGCGCAGGCCGCCGCCAACTGCACCAGAGCTACGCTGCCCAGCGGGCTGACGGTGCTGTGCCGCACCATGCCGGGCTACTCCACCGTGCACGCCATGTATGCCACCGCCTTCGGTTCCGTTGACCGGGATTTCACGCTGGACGGCAGGGCGGTACATCTGCCCGCCGGCACCGCCCATTTTGCCGAGCACAAAATGTTTGAGTCGGAGGAAGGCGACGCCTTCGAGCGCTACGCCGCCACCGGTGCGTCGGCCAACGCGTTCACCAGCTACGAACGCACCTGCTATGTGTTCTCGGCCACGCAGAAAGCGGATGAAAACCTTGACATTCTGCTGGATATGGTGGGCCATCCCTATTTCACCCGGGCCACCATTGCCAAGGAGCAGGGCATCATCGGGCAGGAGATCAAAATGTACGACGACAGCCCCGACTGGCGGCTGCTCACCGGGTTGTTCCGCTGCCTGTACCGGGAACATCCCCTGCGCGACGACATCGCGGGCACGGTGGAGTCCATCGCGGCGCTGACGCCCGAACTGCTGTACGCCTGCACCGACGCCTTCTACCGCCCCGGCAACATGGTACTGTCGGTGGCGGGCAACATTACCATGGAGCGGGTGCTGGCGGCCTGTTCCCGCGCCGGGCTGGACAGGCCCGTTCCCGCCCACACGGTGCAGCGTGCGCCGCTGGCCGAGAGCGGCCCGATCCCCCGGCGGGAGCTTTGTTTTGAAATGCCCGTCACCAAGCCCTGTTTCGCGCTGGGCTACCGGGAAGCACCCATCGCCCGCGGCGACACCCGGCAGGAGATTTTGTGCGATATGCTGCCCACACTGGTCTGCGGCGAAATGACCGCCCTGTACCGTACGCTGTACGACAAAGGGCTGGTCAATCCGGAATTTGACGGCGATTATGTGTCGGTTCGGGACGCCTGCATCATCGCGTTCACCGGGGAAAGCAGCGAGCCGCGCCGTGTGGCCGGTATGGTGAAGGCGGAGATCGACCGCCTGCGCCGGGAGGGCGTGGACCCCGAACTGTTCACACTGGTGAAAAACCAGATGTACGGGGAGATGCTGGCCGATC
>JBJEYG010000405.1:0-2983 GCA_051886555.1 Gemmiger sp. | reverse complement strand
CTTTGCGGACGAAGCGCAGAATCCTTCCGCCAACGGTATTTTAGGCACACTCATGGGAAGCGGCGCCGCATTGCTGGGCTTTTACATGCTGGTACGGGTCCGCCACATGGCAGACCCGACGGATTTTCACACCGAGCGCCGCCGTTTAAATCGCCTTGTGAAAAAACTGGGCTTTTCCTGCACCGTGCATCCGCTTGAAAAGAATTATACGCCAGCCGGATTGGAACGCCTGACCGTTCTTTTTACACCTTCCCTGTCTGCCGGGGACGCCGCCCGTATTTGCGCGCTGGCCCGCCGGCAGTATGAGTTCGACCTGGAAATTCAATCGTCATAACATAAAAGGGATCTGTCGGCTGGACAGGTCCCTTTTACATTATTTTACGATAGCCAAAGCCTGTATTTGACCAGCAAGCTGTCGCTATCCTGATTCGCCAAACCGTATTGCGATTTTTCCGTTAAAATTTCCGGGAGCAGACGCCCGGAAATTTTTGTTTGCGTCAGTCGTCCTCCGCAGCAAAGTCCACGCTGCCTGTGGTATCCAGAAACACGACGCTGTCCTTGCGCAGTGTCGTACCGGCCAATGGATACTCGCCCATGACCCGCCACTCGCCTTCGGCCGGTTCTTCGCCGGTCACGTCGGCGGTAAAACCCGCCTCCTGCAAAGCCAGTTTGGCGCCGCCCACACGCCAGCCGGTCACATCCGGCACCTGGGCAAAATATTTTTTCTGTTCCTCCTCCGTATATTGCGGTTCAATTCCCAGGTAGGGCAGCGTCTTTTCAATCACTTCCGCGCAGACCGGCGCGGACAGTGACCCGCCCGATGTCGTCCAGCTGTGGGGCTCATCCAGGCAGACCAGCACGGCAATTTGCGGATCGTCGATGGGCGCCACCGCCACAAAACTGGCAATACGGGCCCGCTCGTTTTCGCTGTCCAGCTTCTGGCTGGTGCCCGATTTGCCGCCCACCCGGTATCCCGCCACTGCGGCATTTTTGCCGGTACCGGTGGTCACGACGCCCTCCATCAGTTCCCGCATAACAGCGGACGTTTCCGGCTGGAGCACCTGCCGCTTGACCGTTGTTTGGGTTTCGCTGACGAGGATCCCATCCGAATCGGTAATTTTCTGCACCACATAAGGCTGCACCAGCTTTCCGCCATTGACCACGGCGCACACGGTCGTGAGCATTTGCAGGTAGCTGATTTTACTGCTCTGTCCAAAGGAACAGCTCGCCAGTTCCACCGGCCCCATGCGGTCAGCCGTATAATACTGACTTTTTTTCACCTCACCGGGCAGATCGATCCCGGTGGCCTCCCGCAGGCCAAACGCCGCGAAATAGTTGCAGAATTGCTCCTTTCCCAGGCGCGCTCCCACCTGAATAAAGCAGGGATTGCAGCTGACCGCCAACCCCTGAGCGACGGTTTCCAGCCCATGAATATGGCCGTTGGCGCAGCGGAACCGCGTTCCCGCCACACTGATGGACCCGGCACAGACGAACTGACTGTCCTTGGTGCAGGCGCCTGTGTCCAGCGCGGCGCTGCAGGTGACCAGCTTGAACACACTGCCCGGCTCGTACAGATCGCTGATGGCCTTATTGCGCCACTGATACTGCTGAGCGGCCTGCAGCGCCTCGGTGCGCTCGTCACCGGTCAGGCTGTTTACCTGGGCGCGAACCTCCTCATCCACGATGGTGCGCGGCTCATTGGGGTCATAGTCCGGTTGGCAGGACATGGCCAGGATGGCCCCGGTGTTGACGTCCATGACGATGCCTACCCCGCGCGCAGCCACGTTATGTTCCTGCACGGCGGCGGCCAGCGCGCTTTCCAGCGTGTGCTGGATGTTGGCGTCAATGGTCAGCGTCAGGCTGTCGCCCTGCACGGCAGGCTGCAGCGTGCTGTAATGCTGGGGCATGTCATATCCCCAGGCATTTTTGGCGGTCAGTACCACCCCGTTTTCGCCGGTCAGCTGCTCGTCATATTGCAATTCCAGCCCCCACAATCCCTGGTTATCCACATCTGTGAACCCCAGCAGGCAGCCCATAAAATTTCCCTGCGGGTAAACGCGCTTGGTATCCTGCAAAATGTAGATGCCCCCGGCCTCATTTTCGGCGCACCATTGGCGCACCGCATCGGCCATCTCCTTGTTCACACGGCGGCGCAGCAGGCAGTCATTGCTGCTGCGTTGGGAAAGCTGTTCCAGCGTTTTGTCATAGTCGATCTGCAGAATGCGCGCCAGCGCTTCGGCGGCAGGCTGTACCAGCGCGTCGTCCAGTTCACGCGGGGAAGCCCGGATGGTCCACACCGTCTCGCTGGCGGCAAGCAACGTACCGTCGGCCGACCAGATTTCTCCCCGCTCGGCCGGCAGCACAGCATCGCGCAGCTGCTGGCCCGCCGCGCGTTCAGCGTAACCGTCCGGGTCAACGATCTGCAGAAGATACAGCCGCCACAGCAGCGTACCGAAGCATAGGACCGCCACGGCCGCCGTAAAAATGCGGATACGCCAACGCATGTGCCGGTCCTGCCGGGGCGTGATATGCCGGGCACCCGCCCGGCCGTATCGGAATTTGGACATAAAAATCCCCCCATATCCGCAAAGTATGCGGAGTACGGGGGGATCATTCCGGCTTGGTTTTACAGGGCGCCGGGCACCGAGGTGGCCAGAACAGGCGCACCGCCGGCCAGGCTTTCCGCTGTGACCGGTTCTGGCGCGGAAACGCCCTTCTTCTGCAGATTTTCCTTTGCTACAGCCAGCATCAGCTTGATGCGGTTTTCCTGGTTGACGCGGGTGGCGCTAGGGTCGTAATCCACGGGAGTGATGTTTGCCTCGGGATGCAGCGCGCGGATCTTGTTAATCATGCCCTTGCCCACAATATGGTTGGGCAGGCAGCCGAAGGGCTGGGCGCACACGATGTTGGAGTAACCACCCTCGCACAGCTCGATCATCTCGGCAGTCAGCAGCCAGCCTTCGCCCATCTTGGCGCCCAGTGA
>JBJEYG010000404.1:0-2989 GCA_051886555.1 Gemmiger sp. | reverse complement strand
TTTTAACCCTTCCTCCGAAATGACGGTGGATGCCTGGTTTGAGTTCTGGATCACCAATCTGATTGCTGATCTGGCTCCCAATACCAAAAGGAACTACCGGGAACGGTATAAAAGGAACATCCAGCCGGTCATCGGAAGTATGCGCTTGTGTGATGTCAAACCGATGCATTGCAAGATCGTTCTGAACAAGATGGAAGCAACTTATGCAGGTTCTACCATCCGTCAGGCGTATATTGCGATGGGAACCATGTTCCGTGCAGCAGTCATGAACGATATGCTCATCAAGCATCCCATGGACGGAGTTCGTTTTTCAAAGCCGGTCCGTGCTGTGGATGACATTAAGTTCCTGACCGTAGAAGAACAGGCAGCTTTTCTGGAAACCGCAAAGCGATCTCACAATTACAGGCAGTATGTACTGCTGTTGGAGACCGGGCTGCGGACTTCGGAAATGATCGGGTTGACCTGGGATTCTATTGACTGGAAAAAGCGGACGCTGACCGTCAGCAAAACGCTGGAATACCGCCATAGTGAAGGAATCTGGCGTGCCGGTCCTCCCAAAACCAATAGCAGCTACCGCACCATTCCGCTGACAACCCGTGCATACGATGTATTAAAATCGTGCTACGAAGAACGTCACACCCGCAAAGAATCAGAACTGCTGTCTCAAATTCTGGAATATGTAGATCGCCGTACCGGAGAGACCCAGTATCTCTGTATGAGAGATTTGGTGTTTATCAATTATCGTACCGGAGAACCTGCCAAAAACAGTTCCTATGACACGCATTTGTACAAACTCTGCGATGAGGCTAAGATCAAGCGGTTTTGTATGCACGCCCTGAGACACACCTATGCGACCCGTGCGATTGAAAGCGGAGTGCTGCCGAAAGTCCTGCAAAGGCTGCTCGGTCATTCCAGCATCAAAACAACCATGGACCGCTATGTCCATGTCACGGATGATTCCCTGACCAACGCCATCAAACAGTTTGAGCAAAACACCAGTCTGGCAAGTTAAAAAATGGTGCGCTGCTGAAAAATTGGTGCGGAATTGGTGCGGTGGACATCCCCCCAAACCCGGAAACTATTGAAAATACGAGAAAAATCAAGGAGAGTTGAGATATATGAAATTAGGTATCGTGGGACTTCCCAATGTGGGCAAATCCACCCTGTTCAACGCGCTGACCAGCACACAGAACGCGCAGGCGGCCAACTACCCGTTCTGCACCATTGAGCCGAACTCCGGCATTGTACCGGTACCGGACGCGCGGCTGGACAAGCTGGCTGAGGTGTGGAACACAGACAAAAAGACGCCTGCCATTGTGGAATTTGTGGACATTGCAGGCCTGGTCAAGGGCGCAAGCCAGGGCGCGGGCCTGGGCAACAAGTTCCTGGGTCACATCCGCGAGTGCGACGCGCTGGTGCATGTGGTGCGCTGCTTTGACGATGACAACATCGTGCATGTGGTGGAGGATGTGAACAAGCCGGAGTCGGTGGATCCCATCCGCGACATTGAAGCCATCGATCTGGAACTGATCCTGGCCGATCTGGAAGTGGTTTCCAACCGGTTGGGCCGCCAGCAGAAGGCCGCCAAGACCGGCAACAAGAACGCCGCGGCGGAGGCCGCCTGGCTGGCCGGGCTGGCGGCGCATCTGGAAGCCGGAAAACCGGCCCGCACCTTTGCCTTCGATGCGGCGGACGACGCCCAGGCCGCCGCCGTGCGGGAGATCGGGCTGCTGTCCGCCAAGCCGGTGATCTACGCCTGCAATGTGGGCGAGGACGATCTGCTGGGCGGCATTGACGGCAACCGGTATTTCCCCCTGGTGGCTGCCCGCGCCGAAACCGAGCATGCGCAGGCGATCCCCATCTGCGCCAAGACGGAGGAGGATATCGCCGATTCCACCCCCGAGGAGAAGGCGGCGTTTCTGGCCGAGATGGGCATTGAGCACACCGGTCTGGACAACCTGATCACCGCCAGCTACGAACTGCTGGGACTCATCAGCTTTTTTACCGACAGCAAAAAAGAGTGCCGCGCCTGGACCATCCGGAAGGGCACCAAGGCGCCGCAGGCTGCCGGCAAGATCCATTCGGACTTTGAGCGCGGCTTTATCCGTGCGCAGGTCATTGCCTACGACACGCTGGCGGAAAACGGGTTCGACTATGCAGCCGTCAAGGCCAAGGGCCTGCAGCGAACCGAGGGCAAGGAGTATGTGGTACAGGACGGCGACGTGATCGAATTCCTGTTCAACGTGTGAGGGAGGAAGGATTCATGGTCATTGGAATTATGGGCGCGATGCCTGACGAGGTAGATCAGCTCTGCGCCAGGCTGCAGAACGTCGCCAGGGAAACCTACGCCGGGGTGGAGTACCACCGCGGCGCGCTGAACGGCAAACAGGTAGTGGTTTGCTGTGCCGGAATGGGCAAAGCGAATGCCGCTTCCACCACGCAGGTGCTGATTACGAAATACGGCGCCGAGAAGATCATCTTCTCCGGTATTGCGGGCAATATGACCAGCAAAATCGGCATCGGGGATGTGTGTGTCGGCCGGAGGGTGTTCTACCATGACGCCGAGCTGGACATGCTGGCCCAGAGCGCGCCGTTCCTGAAGGAATACGAAGGCGACCCGGAGCTGGTGAGCGCCGCGATGGCCGCCTGCGCCGCCTGCGGTGTGAAGGCGATTGCGGGCAGCATCGCCACGGGCGACCAGTTTGTGGGCGACGCGGCCACCAAGCAGGCCATTGAGGACAAATGCCACCCCGACTGCGTGGAGATGGAGGGCGCCGCAGTGAGCCAGATCGCCGGGCGCAACGGCGTGCCCTGCGTGATCCTGCGTGCCATGAGCGACAACGCCGACGAGAGCGGCCATGAGGTGCTGGTGGTGAAGAAGTTCAGCATCGCCGAGTATGTGACCACCGCCACAGCCATTGTGGCAAAAATGCTGGAACAGCTGTAATTCAAACCAAAAACCGCGCGGGGAGGCATGGCAAACCGGCCA
>JBJEYG010000403.1:0-2990 GCA_051886555.1 Gemmiger sp. | reverse complement strand
TCCTGAATGACCACATCCTTGTTGCCTTTGAGTTTCCCTTCCTTCTTTTCCACCGTGACGCCCGGCCAGTTGCCCACGTACTGGCTGGAACCGGTCAGCGCATTGAACAATGTGGTTTTGCCGCAGTTCGGGTTGCCGGCCAGTGCAATCTTCAACTCCATCGTGTTACCCCTTTCCATACCGCGCCCGGACATTAGCGGTTACTAACTCCGGGGTTTCAAGCAAGGCGGGTATTTCCCGCCTGCAGTAATTTCCAATCCGGCCTGACTTCACGTTGTAATAACGTATTTCCGCCGGTCGGGTGATTCTTTATACCAGTTCAATCATCTCGGCGTCTGCCCTGCGTACGCTCAGCTCATAGCCGCGCACGTTCAGCTCCATCGGATCCCCCAGCGGCGCCACCTTGCGCACATAGATCTGCACGCCTTTGGTAATCCCCATGTCCATAATACGGCGCTTGACCGGCCCCTCGCCGTGAAGCTTGGCAACCGTAACTGTTTCGCCTACCTTGGCGTCCTTTAATGTTTTCATATTGCTGCCTCCTCTCTATGCAAACAGCCTTTTGCTATTCACCCCACCATAATGCGGTTCGCCATCGTTTTGTCCAGTGCAATGCGGCTGGACTTGACCTGAACGATCAGGTTGCCCGAAATTTCATTTACCACCGTTACGGTACTGTCCACCACAAAGCCCAGCTCAGCCAGGTGCTGACGCACCTCATCCTTACCGGTAATCTTTCGGATGGTTACCGCTTCGCCTGCCGCTGCCATTGTCAAGGGCACCATAGCCACGCTCCCTTTCATCGAAACGTATTTCCGGACGTTACACAACCGAATTAAAAAGCTCTCCGCAGCCCGGCATGCATCAAGCTCATGTAAGTTAGATTTCACTAACCAATATGCAGTTTAATACAACTAACTTCGTTTGTCAATAGGCTGCGCAAACTTTTTTCCAGGTATATTGCCGCATCGAAGAACGCACCAAAGCCTATGCAAAATCGCTTTTTCGTGGTAAACTGTTAGGCAAGATTTCTTTTCCGGAAGGGGGCGGTCGCATGGCAAAGCAGCGTTTCGCGCGCACGCGCAGATTTCGGCTCTTTGTGCTGGGCGGGCTGCTCGGCGCCGCGGTATTTCTGCTGATTTACGGCGTTACGCCGCTGGACGTAACCAACGACAGTTTTCTGCGCGGCGGATTTTTGGAAAAAGACATTCAGCAGCATTATGCCGGATGGCTTTTTTACCGGGAATCGTCGATTTCCTTCCCGCTGTGTATGGCATCCAACATCAACTATCCCGCCGGCCTGAGCGTCGCCTACACCGACTCTCTGCCGCTGTTTGCCGCGTTGTTCCGCCTGCTGGACCCGCTTTTACCGGACACGTTCCAGTATTTCGGCCTGTATACATTGCTCTGTTTTGTGTTCCAGGGCTCGTTCGGGGCACTCCTGCTGGGGCTGTTTTCCGACTCGGACGCTGCAGCCGTTGTCGGGGATATTCTTTTTGTCATCAGCCCCGTACTGTTGGAGCGCGCTTTTCGCCACACTTCGCTGGGAGCGCAATTTCTGGTACTGGCCGCGCTGTACTATTATTTCCGCGCGCTGCGGGAGGACCGGTATGCCTACCCGGTGCTGTTCTGCCTGAATGCGCTCAGCATTGCCGTGCACCCCTACTTTATCCCGATGGTTTATGCCGTCACGCTGGCCACGCTGGGACAGTACGCCCTGCGGCACCGGCGTTTGGGCGGCCCCACCCTGTTTCTGACCGCCGATCTCGGATGTACTTTGGCGGTTGGCGGGATCTTCGGGTACTTTACGGGCAGTGCCACCAGCGGCGGACAAGCACTTTACGGCTATTTCGGTATGAATCTGAATTCGCTGTGGAACCCAGTCGGAGTAAACGGCACCGATTGGAGTCTGTTTTTGCCGGCGCAGAACCAGGTGAACGGCAATTACGACGCCTTCGCCTACCTGGGCCTTGGCGTGCTGGCTGCTCTGGCGGTTGTCGGTGTGGCATTGCTGCGGCGGCCGAAGCGGTTGACTGCACTGTGTAAGCGTCACTGGCTGTTGTGTATCGTCTGCACCATTCTGAGCGTATTTGCCGTCAGCAATGTGGTAACGGCAAACGGCACCACACTTGTTACAATTCCGCTGCCTGCCGCGCTCATCCAGCTTTGCTCGGTATTCCGTTCGGGGGGACGTCTGTTCTGGCCGGTTTATTATCTTTTCTATCTGTGCGCGTTCGCCGGGCTGTGCCGTCTGGGAACCCGAAAGCGCCAGCTGCTGCTTGTGGGTGCAATGGCCGTCCTGCAAGCAGTTGATCTTTCCCCCGGGCTGTTGCAGCGTCATGAGGAAATGCGCACTGCGCAAACGCAGGAAGCGTTTCCCGGCGAGATGGGCAGCACGTTCTGGCAGGAAGCTGCCGGCCGGTACGAGCACATTGCTTCCATGGACGGCCTGCAGGCGGATGCTCTGCATCTGGCACTATACGCCGCCGACTGCCACATGACCACCAACGATCCCTTTGCCGCCCGCTATGACGCGGACGCACTGGCACAGCAGCAGCAACAGCTCACGGATGAGCTGAAAAGCGGTGCTTTGCGGGAGGATACCCTTTATCTGTTCCGTGACGAAGGTGAATTTTTACAGTTGGTGGAGTATGTACACGGAAACGCCTGGTGCGGCCACGTGTACGGAACAGACGGTACCGGCGGATGGTACGTCATCGCCCCTGGGATGGATGGATTTACGGGCGACGACCTTTGCGTGCCTTACGACGATGCATATCCGCTGCGTTTGGCTGATTATACCGACGCGCTCTGGAACCGCGGCGTACTGGACGAAACCAAAGAAACTGTATGTTTTAAAGACTCCCCCTTCGCCCGGCGCAAACTGGAAAACGCGGCGTTCCTGACGGTGGATGGTGTGTCCTATGCAGTGCTTGAGGTAGATGATCATGATGCCGGCTGGCTGATGGTCACACTGGACATTAGATCGG
>JBJEYG010000402.1:0-3010 GCA_051886555.1 Gemmiger sp. | reverse complement strand
AGCTGCTTGGAGCTGGTCTCGCCCATGACCCAGCGGATGGCGTCGGAAATATTGCTTTTGCCCGAACCGTTGGGGCCGACCACGCCGGTGATGCCGGCGCCGATGGTGATTTTTGTCCGGTCGGGAAAGCTCTTGAAGCCCTGGATTTCCAGTTCTTTCAGGCGCATAGGTAATCCTTTCTGAAATGTGGTATCTGCGTGGGCGGCTGCGGGCGCCCTGCCGGTTTACTTCGCCAGGCCCATCAGCTTGAGCGCTTCGTGGGCGGCCTGCTGCTCGGCGGCCTTTTTGCTGCGGCCGGTGCCGCGGGCGATGCAGTTGGAGTTGAGGTACACCGCCACCTCGAACCGCTTGTCGTGGTCGGGGCCGCTTTCGCCCTCCACCGCATACCGCAGCTTCTCCTGCGGGTTCTGCTGGATGACCTCCTGCAGGCGGGTCTTAAAGTCCTCCTCGGCGGTCTTGCCCTCGGTCAGGAAGGGCAGAATGAAGTTGCTGGCCGCTTCCAGCCCGCCGTCCAGGTAGAGCGCGGCGATCACCGCCTCAAAAGCGTCGGACACCACGCTGGGGCGCTCGCGGCCGCCGCCCAGCTCCTCGCCGTGGCCCAGGCGCAGGAACTCGCCCAGGCGGATCTCCTGCGCGAACTGGAACAGTGCGTCCTCCGACACCAGGCTGGCGCGCATGCGGGTCAGCTCGCCCTCCGGCCGGGTGGAGTGGTGGTACAGGTAGTTGGCCACCACCACCGACAGCACGCTGTCGCCCAGGAATTCCAGCCGCTCGTTGTGCACGGTGGGGGTTTTGGCCTCGTTGGCGTAGCTGGTATGGGTCAGCGCCGTGGTCAGCAGCGTGCGGTCCTTAAACTGATAATGCAGAATTTCTTCCAATTCCTTTGGGGAACGTCTTTTCATGATCTATCGCCCTTTTTCTTATTCCGCCTTGGCGGCGTTCATCTCGTCCAGCGCCTTCTGCATCGTACCGCACAGATCGCCCGCCACGCACAGCCTGGCCTGGCGGATGGCGTTCTTGATGCCCTTGGGCTTGCTGGAACCGTGTGCCTTGATCACCGGCCGGGCGGCGCCCAGCAGCGGCGCGCCGCCCACTTCCTCCGAGTCCATGCGCTTTTTCAGATCCTTCAGCCCGCCCCTGACGCCCAGATAGCACAGCTTGGTCAGCGGGGAGGCCATGAAAATGTCTTTCAGCATGCCCAGCAGCGTTTTGGCCACGCCCTCGTTGAGTTTGAGGATGACGTTGCCCACAAAGCCGTCGCACACCACCACGTCCGCCTCGCCGGTGGGCACCTCCCGCGGCTCGATGTTGCCCACGAACCGGATGGCGGGGTTCTGCTTGAGCAGGGCGTGGGCCTCGCGGTAGACGGGCGTGCCCTTGCTCTCCTCGGCGCCGTTGTTCACCAGCGCCACGCCGGGGTCCTTCACGTTCATGACGCGGGCCATGTAGACGCTGCCCATGGTGCCGAAGGCGTTGAGCATTTCGGGGCGGCACTCCACGTTGGCGCCGCAGTCCAGCAGCAGGTAGGGCTTTTTGCTGCCCGGCATGCAGGTGGCCAGCGCCGGGCGCTTGACCCCCTTGAGGGTGCGCACGATCAGGCTGGTGCCCACATGCAGCGCGCCGGTGGACCCGGCCGACACGAACGCGTCGCCCTCGCCGTTTTTGAGCATGGTCAGGCCCTTGACCATGCTGGAATCGGTCTTGTGGCGGGCGGCCCTGACGGGGTCGTCGCACATTTCGATGGTTTCGGTGCAGTTGACCAGCGTGAAGGGCGAAAGGTCGATGCCGTTGTCCCCGGCGACCTTTTGCAGCACCTCCACGTTGCCCAGCAGCGTCAGTTCCATGCCGTCGCCGAACTCCTTCACGGCGTCCGCCGCGCCCTGCAATACACACAGCGGCGCATTGTCGCCGCCCATCGCGTCAATCAGAATTTTCATCGTAGCGTCCTTTCCTTATGGTTCAACCGTCCAGCAGCGCGGCCCATTCCTTCATGGCCGCCTGCGCCGTTTCCGACAATGCCATATACCGCTCGCGCTTGTCGCGGATGTCATGGCGCGGGGGCAGAATGCCCATGTTCGCGCCCATCGGCTGGAAATCCTTGTTGGGGGTGGTGATGTAACTCACCAGCGCGCCGCACATCGTCTGCGCGGGGGGCGGGGGCAGCGTTTTGCCCCGCATGGCGGCGTATACGCTGCGCGCCGCCAGCAGGCCGCTGGCCGCGCTTTCCATATACCCCTCGAACCCGGTGATCTGCCCGGCAAAATACACGTCCGGCCGTGTTTTCAGGCACAGTGCCGGGGTCAGCACCTGGGGGCTGTTCAAAAAGGTGTTGCGGTGCATCACGCCGTAGCGCACGAACTCGGCGTTTGCAAGGCCCGGGATCATCGAGAATACCCGCTTCTGCTCGCCCCATTTCAGGTTGGTCTGGAAGCCCACCAGGTTGTACAGCGTGCGGCCGGCGTTTTCGGCGCGCAGCTGCACGTTGGCCCAGGGGCGGTGGCCGGTGCGCGGGTCGCGCAGGCCCACGGGGCGCAGCGGCCCGAAGCGCATGGTGTCCGGCCCGCGGCCCGCCATCACCTCGATGGGCATGCAGCCCTCGTAGACGGTCAGGCCGGCGCCGTCCTTCCCGGTGTCAAAGTCGTGCAGGGGGGCGCGCTCGGCGGCGGTCAGCGCCGCGTAAAAGTCCTCATACTCCTGCTTGTTGAAGGGGCAGTTGAGGTAGTCCGCCTCGCCCCGGCCGTAGCGGGAGGCCGCGAACACCCTGCCGTAGTCCAGGCTTTCGGCGGTGACGATGGGCGCCACCGCGTCGTAGAAGGACAGGCGCTGCCCGCCCACCAGCGCGCCGATGTCGGCGGCAAGGGGGCCTTCGGTCAGCGGGCCGGTGGCCACGATGACCGGCCCGTGCTCCGGCAGGCGTTCCACCACCTGGCGGTGCAGCGTGATGTTGGGGCAGCGTTCCACCTGCTCGGTGACGGCGGCGGAAAACCGGTCGCGGTCGACGGCCAGCGCG
>JBJEYG010000401.1:0-3015 GCA_051886555.1 Gemmiger sp. | reverse complement strand
GATGAAATGCCCCAAACGGTGGTTGAAAAATTCGCCGTACCCGGCGTCGGCGATCACCTTGCGGGCGGCGGCGTCCAGCTCACACATGCGCACGCCGGGACGAACCAGCGCTACAGCGGCCTCGTTGGCGGCCTTCACCAGCTCGTAGACTTTGCGCTGCTCGGCGGTAGGCTCGGCGGTGAAGAACGTGCGGGTCATATCGCTGCAATAATCCCGGTAGACACCGCCCACATCCAGCAGCACACACTCGCCGGGCTGCAACGCGCGGCCGGTGTTGCAATGGTGGGGATCGGCGGCGTCGCTGCCGAACGCTACGATGGGTTCAAAGCTGACGCCGCTGCAGCCGTGGGCCTTGTAGATCTCCACAATGCGCGCGGCCAGCTGTTCCTCGGTAATGCCCGGGCGCACGGCGGCGGCAAACTCCGCCATGCAGGCGTCGTTGATGCGGCTGGACTCGATCATGACCTGCTGCTCGGCGGCGTCCTTGACGGCGCGCACCGCGTCGCAGCAGATACTGCCCACCCGGTATTCCCGCGCGGCGGGCAGCTCCTGCAGGCGCAGCAGGAACCGCGCCGGCCAGGTTTTGTCCACGCCCAGCGCCTTGGTTTTGTCCAGATAGGGCACCATCATGGCCACGGGGTCATCGGTATCGTCAAAGTTCACCACCGGAATTCCGATTTCCGGCGTGCCGAACAGCCGGTTGACAAACAGCCGCGCGCTGCCGTCCGCCGCCAGCAGCAGCGCAAACATCCGTTCGCCCGGCTCCATGCGCAGGCCGGTCAGGTAAAAGACCGCCAGCGGGTCGCTGAGGATCAGCTGCGCAAGGCCATGCTTTTTCATTTCGGCGCGCACCCGCTCCATGCGGGTGGCGCCGCCCTTCGTTTTTTGCATATGTACGCTCCTTTTTATCCGCAAAGGCCCTGCCGTACCGGCAGGGCCTTTGGGTCAGTTCAGTTCCTTTTCGGCGCAGGCGAAGGCGCTCTCGATCACCTTGTCCATGTCGTAATACCTGTACTCGCCCAGGCGGCCGCCGAACACCACGCCCGGCTCGGCGTCGGCCAGGCGCCGGTACGCGGCGTACAGCGCGCCGTTTTTGTCATCGTTGACGGGGTAATACGGCTCGTCGCCGGGCTTCCACTCGGCGGAGTATTCCCGGGAAATCACCGTTTTTGTGCCCGGTTCGGTGGAGCCGAATTCAAAGTGTTTATGCTCGATGATGCGGGTGTAGGGCGTTTCCGCGTCGGTGTAGTTGACAACGGCGTTGCCCTGGTAGTTGGGGCAGTCCAGCGTTTCGGTCTCAAAGCGCACGCTGCGGTATTGCAGCGCACCCAGCCGGTAGGAGAAGTAGGCGTCGATGGGACCGGTGTAGATGACCCTGTCGGCCAGCGCGTCCAGAGCGGCCTTGTCGGCCAGATAGTCCACACCCAGGCGTACCTCGGTGCCGGCCAGCATGTTTTCCACCATTTTGGTGTAGCCGCCGTTGGGAATGCCCTGGTACAGCGCGTTAAAGTAATTGTTGTCAAACGTCAGGCGCACGGGCAGGCGCTTGATGATGAAGGCGGGCAGCTCGGTGCAGGGGCGGCCCCACTGCTTTTCGGTGTAGTGACGCACCAGCTTTTCGTAAATGTCGGTGCCCACCAGGTTGATGGCCTGCTCTTCCAGATTTTTGGGATTCTCGGTGTAGTGGGCGGCGCGCTGGGCCTCGATCCTGGCCTGCGCCTCGGCGGGGGTGATGACGCCCCACATTTTGTTGAAGGTGTTCATGTTGAAGGGCAGGTTGTACAGCTCGCCCTTGTAGTTGGCCACCGGGGAGTTGGTGTAGCGGTTGAACTCGGCAAAGGAGTTGACATACTGCCACACTTCCCTGTTGTTGGTGTGGAAGATGTGGGCGCCGTAGCGGTGCACCTGAATGCCCTCCACGTCCTCGGTATAGATGTTGCCGGCAATGTGGCTGCGCTTGTCGATGACCAGGCAGGTTTTGCCGGCCGCGCGCGCTTTCTGGGCGAACACCGCGCCGAACAGCCCGGCGCCGACGATGAGGTAATCGTAATGCATGGTTTTAACCTCCCGATGCGATCGTTTCCGCTGCACTGCTCAGCAGTTCAGGGTGATTCTTTTTCAGAACGTTCACGGCCGCCTGCACGGCGGCGTCCGCCTCGCCCGCTTCCAGCACTTCCTGCAGGCGCTGGGCTTCCGTGCGCTGGGCCGCGCGAAGGGCTTCCATCTGACGGTAACGGAAATCCGCTGCCAGCTGCTCCACCTCCTGCCGGTTGCCCGGCAGCTTTTTGGTGGCCAGAAATTCCTCGTAGGCGTCGCAGTACAGCTGCACATCATCGGTAAACGCGATCTGCCTGCCGTGGTCCAGCCAGAGGATCTTGTTGCAAAGCTCCCGCACCTGGTCGATGGAGTGGGACACCAGAATGCCCGTCACGCCGCTGGCCAGGATCTCCCGCATTTTGTCGCCGCTTTTTTTGCGGAAAGCGCCGTCGCCCACGCTGAGCACCTCGTCCAGGATCAGGATATCCGGGCTTACCAGGCAGGCGATGGAGAACGCCAGACGGCTTTTCATGCCGCTGGAAAGCTGTTTGAACAGCCGGTCCTGGAAATTTTCCAGCTCGGCAAAGGCGATGATCTCGTCGTATTTTTCGTCCATGAACCTGCGGGTGTACCCCAGCATGGCGCCGCGCAGATAGGTATTCTCCCGCACGGTCAGTTCGCCGTCAAAGCCGCTGGCCAGCTCCAGCAGGGCGGCGATGCTGCCGTGGATCTCCATATTGCCCTCGGTGGGCACCATAATGCCGGAGACCGCCTTCAGCAGCGTGGATTTGCCCGCGCCGTTGGAGCCGATGATGCCCAGCATGTCCCCCCGTTCCAGGGAGAAGGTCACGTTTTTGTCGGCCCAGAACTCCTGCACTTGGTACCGCCCCTGCAGGCGGCGCACCACAAACTCTTTGAGGCCGATGTCTTTGAAATCGCCGGTGATGTAACGGATGGAGACGCCGTTTGCCTAGATCG
>JBJEYG010000400.1:0-13157 GCA_051886555.1 Gemmiger sp. | reverse complement strand
TCCACGCTGCGGGCCTCCATCAGGCCGTCGTGATACAGCTGGCTGAGGATGGTGCTCATGCCGTGGAAGCGCAGGCCGCCCGCGTGGTCGGGCGAGGGGATGAAACCGCTGCCCAGCGTGTACATTTTGGCCAGCGGGCAGATGCGGCCGGTGTCGCAGAAATCATAGGCGAATCTGCCGCGGGTGAAGCTGGGGCAGCTGGCCGGCTCGACGGCGACGATGCGGTAATCCGCCTCACCGCGGAGCTTTTCGCCCATGAAGGGCGCGATGAGGCCGCCCAGGTTGGAACCGCCGCCCGCGCAGCCGATGATGATGTCCGGCCGGATGCCGTATTTGTCCATGGCGGCCTTGGCTTCCAGGCCGATGACGCTCTGGTGCAGCAGCACCTGGTTGAGCACGCTGCCCAGCACATAACGGTAGCCCTCGTTGGTGACGGCCACCTCCACCGCCTCCGAGATGGCGCAGCCCAGCGAGCCGGTGGTGCCGGGATGTTCCTGCAAGATCCGGCGGCCCACCTGCGTTTTGGTGGAGGGCGAGGGGGTGACGTCGGCGCCGTAGGTGCGCATGACCTCACGGCGGAAGGGTTTCTGCTCATAGGAGCACTTGACCATGAACACCTTGCAGTCCAGCCCGAAGTAGGCGCAGGCCATGCTCAGCGCGGTGCCCCACTGGCCGGCGCCCGTCTCGGTGGTAACGCCTTTCAGGCCCTGCTTTTTGGCGTAATAGGCCTGCGCGATGGCGCTGTTCAGCTTGTGGCTGCCGGAGGTGTTGTTGCCCTCGAATTTGTAGTAGATTTTGGCGGGGGTGCCCAGCTTCTTTTCCAGATTGTAGGCGCGCACCAGCGGCGAGGGGCGGTACGTGCGGTAATACTCCCGCACCTCGGCGGGAATGTCGAAATAGGGGGTGGTGTCGTCCAGTTCCTGCTGTACCAGATCGGCGCAGAACACGGCCTCCAGCTCCTCCGGCCTGCAGGGCTGCAGGGTGGCGGGGTTGCGCAGCGGCGCCGGCTTGTTTTTCATGTCGGCGCGCATGTTGTACCACCGGGTGGGCATCTCAGACTCGGACAGGTAGATCTTGTAGGGGATTTCGTACTGGCTCATAAAAAAGCTCCTTTCCTGCTGCCGCGGTGCGCGGCGCTGTTTTGCGCGGGATGCGGGGCTTTTGCCAAACAAAAGCGCCCCTGCCCCCGCAACGGTCTGTTGCTGGGACAGGAGCGATAAAACACTTATCGTACCTGCGGTACCACCCGGCTTGGCGCTCTTCACGTCCACTCTGCGCGTACAACCATACGCCCGCCTTTGGTAACGGAGCGCGCTCTCCGTCTCGCCTAATGGGGCCTTCGCCCGTTCGGTCCGCCCTCGAAAGTCCATTCGGCTCCGCGCACCGCGCCGCGATCCCACCATCCGCGGCTCTCTGTGCCGTTACGGCTGGAGCTTACTCACTCTTTCTCATCGGTTTGGTTGCAGTTTAGCACAGGAAAGTGGTGATGTCAACCGTTTTTTTCAACTTTTTTTCCGCGCACAAAAAAGCGCCCCCGGGCGCGGCTGGCAGCCCGGGGGCGCGGAAAAAAGAGTTGGATCAGTCGATGACGATGTCGTGGGAACCGGCAGTGTGCGGCATTTCCTTGGGCAGGGTGACGCGCAGCACGCCGTCGTTGTAGGCGGCCCGGATGCCGTGCAGGTCCACGCCGGTCACGTCAAAGCTGCGGGTATAGCTGCCGTAGCTGCGCTCGCAGCGCAGGTAACCGGACTTCTGGTCCTGGTTTTCAAAGTCGCTGTGGCGCTCGGCCTTGATGGTCAGCGTGTGGTCGTTCAGGCTGAGGCTGATGTTCTCTTTCTTGAAACCGGGCAGATCGGCCTCCAGCAGGAAGTGGTCGCCCGCGTCGCGGATGTCGGTCTTGAACTCCACCAGCGAGTTGTCGCCGAAGAACGCGCGGTTGATGTCTTCAAAGTCACGGAACGGATTGTAACGACGGTCAATCAGCATTGCCATAAGTCATCTCTCCTTTTATAAATAAACAGGCAATTTTTGTCATAATAGAAAGCAGCAAGCGCCGCCGGGGCGGGTGGCATTCCCTGCAAAGGTTTCCGGGACGGCTGCCCCGGCTCCTTTTTCCCTTTCGGCAAGTATAGAATACCGCAGCTTTATGAACAAACTATTGTTTTTGTGTGAACTTTTAGCACTCTTTTCATTAGACTGCTAATATTTCTATTTTTATTCGTTTTATCGCATGTTTTTATTATCGCTCTTTTTGTTTTCTTTGCTGGCATCCGGTTTCGCATTAAATTTTCTTTGCACAGCTTGCAATCGGGGCCGCATGATGTTAAAATAATAACAGCTCGTTGTTTTTCCCTGTTTTTCCCCCGCTCATGAGGCAACCAACCATGCAAAAATTCACCCTGTTTTTGAAAAAGCTGGTCAGCCGGCTGTTCAGCCGCGTGGTGTTGACCGGGCTGCTGCTGGTGGTGCAGCTGCTGGCCTTCCCGCTGCTCCTCAATGTGCTGGCCGAGTACGCCGTCTGGCTGCAGGCCGCCTGCCTGGTGCTGAGCGTGCTGATGTGCCTGGCGGTGGTTCGCACCGACCGCACCGCACCGGAATTCAAGATCGGCTGGCTGCTGATCTTTATTATCATGCCGGTCCCGGGCGGCATCCTGTATCTTCTGTGGGGCGACAAGCGGCCGGCCTTCCTGCTACGGCGCAAGCTGAACCGGTCGGGCGCCAGGCTGCGCCCGCTGCTGCGCCAGGCCCCGGAGCCGCCCGCCCGGCTGGCCGAACGCAACCCCCGTGCCGCCGAGACAGCGCGCTATGTGGCGGACTACGGCCCCTACCCGGTGTTCGGGCACACCGAGTCCGCCTTCTACCCCAGCGGCGAAGCGATGTACGGCGACCTGCTGGACGCGCTGGAACACGCGCAGCGATTTATTTTTATTGAGTTTTTTATCATCGGCCAGGGCGAAATGTGGGAGTCGGTGCATGAGATTCTCAAGCGCAAGGCCCTGCAGGGCGTGGATGTGCGGGTGATCTACGACGATGTGGGCAGCGTCAGCGTGCTGCCCATCCGCTACTGGCGCAAGCTGGAGGCGGAGGGCATCCACAGCCTGCCCTTCAACCCCTTCGTGCCGGTGCTCAACCTGGTGATGAACAACCGCGACCACCGCAAGATCGTGGTGGTGGACGGTGTGACGGCCTTCTCGGGCGGGCTGAACCTGGCGGACGAATACATCAACCGCAAGGAGCGCTTCGGTTACTGGTGCGACCACGGCATCCGGCTGAAAGGAGACGCCGCCTGGAGCTTTACGGTGATGTTCCTGCAGGTGTGGAACGCCAGCCGCCCCACCGACGCGGAGTTCGACCGGTTCCGCCCGCAGCCGCAGGCGCTGGAAGCCGTGCGGGAGGACGGCCTGGTGCAGCCCTTCGCGGACAGTCCGCTGGACCACGAGTCGGTGGCGGTGAACGTGTACCTGGAACTGATCAACCAGGCGCAGCACACGCTGTACATCACCACGCCCTACCTGATCCTGAGCAGCGACATTCAGACGGCGCTGTGCCTTGCCGCCAAGCGCGGCGTGGATGTGCGCATTTACACGCCGGGAATTCCCGACAAAAAAATGGCCTTCCAGCTCACGCGCAGCTATTTCCCGGCGCTGATCGCCGCCGGGGTGCGCATTTACAGCTACACGCCCGGCTTTCTGCACGCCAAGACCTGGCTGGTGGACGGCCGCGTGGGCGCGGTGGGCAGCATCAACCTGGACTACCGCAGTCTGTACCTGCATTTTGAGTGCAGCACGCTGCTGTACGGCACTTCCACGCTGAAGGACGTGGCGGCCGCCTTTGAACAGATCGAGCGTGACAGCCGCCTGCTGAGCCTGAAGGACTGCCGCAACGGTTTCCTCGGTTCGATGCTCAGCGCCTTCCTGCGCCTGCTGGCGCCGCTGTTCTGACCGTCTTTGCCGCCAAAAACACAAGGGCCGTGCGCCATGGCGCACGGCCCTTGTTTTATTGCATCACCACAACGTTTCGGGCACCGGCTGTTCCTTCAGCAGGCCCGCCCGGTAGGCTTCGATGAGGCGGCGCAGGTCGGCGATTTTTTCGCGGATCTCGCGGCCCTCGTCGGTGTTTTCCACCAGTACGCGGCGGTCGCGGAAATCCACCACGTCCACGCGGGAGAGAATGTCCAGATTTTCCCGCACCGCCTTCTCGGCCGTTTCAAAGGGCTGATGGGTGCGCAGGCTCATGCCGTGGCTGGAATACACCAGCGTGTAGCCGGCAATGCCGGTTTTTTCGTGGTAGGCGCGGCAGAAGCCGCCGTCGATCACCAGCAGGCGGCCGCCGCCCTTGATGGGGCTTTCGCCCTCCTTCTCGCGCACCGGCACATGACCGTTGACGATGTGGCAGTCGCCCTCGGTCAGGCCGAACTCCGCCAGAATGCGGCCGCATGTCTGCGCGTCGTTGTACCAGGTGTAGTAGGGGTCCTTGATCTCCCGGTGGGTTTCGGGGTCGGCAATGTACAGCCGCTCGAAGGTGGTCATGGCGCTGCGGCCGAACAGCGGCGACAGCCGCCCGCACCACAGATACCACAGGAAATCCTGGCCCCGGCGCCGCTCCTCGCTGCCCTCGGGGGCAAAATAGCCGCGGCGGGCGCGGGCGTCGCAGTAATCCAGCAGGGCGCGGCCCTTGTAGGCGCGGCCCTCGAAGGTTTCCTCGGCAAATTCGCCGTCGGCGGTCATGGGCACCACGCCGTGGTACAGCAGGTTGTTGTTCTCGATGTGGTACACGCCGCCCTTGGCGTACAAAAACGCCACATGGCGCTGCAGCCGCTCGCTGTGGGTGAAGGAATCCACCAACTTGTCCAGCACAAAGATCTCGTCCTCGTGCAGGCGGGCGGGGTCGGCCGGGTCCACCGTGGGGAAGCTCGCGTCCCGCAGGGGGTATTCCCTGCCGCCGCACCGCACGGTATGGCGCTGCCAGTCGATGCGGCGCAGGAAATCCCGCCCTTCCATCTTGAAGTCGGGGTTCCGGTCGATGACCTCGCATTCCAGCTTGAGCATCAGGATGGTGATGGCCTTGTGCATGACGGCGCAGCGGTGCAGCATGCCGTCGGTGTAGGGGCCGCGGCTGGCGTCGGTGTGGGGCATCCACAGCGTCAGGTCGTCGTTGCCGTACCACTGCTCGGCAAAGCGCAGCAGGTGGCGCAGGTTGATGCCGTAGCGGTCCTCGATCATGCCGTGGTTGTGGTAGGCCAGGGTGGTTTTCAGCACGGTGCAGCAGCACAGCGGGCTGCCGGCGGCCGCCCCCATCCAGACCACGTCGTGGTTGCCCCACTGGAAATCCACATGGTGGTGGACCATCAGCCGGTCGAGGATGACGTCCGGCCGGGGACCGCGGTCGAACAGGTCGCCCACGATATGCAGCTTGTCCACCGCCAGCCGCTTGATGAGCTGGCACAGCCGGATGATAAAGTTGTCGGCGCGGCCGTTCTCGATGATGCTGCCCACGATCTGGCCGTAGTACAGCGCCTTGTCGTGATCCTCAAAGTGGGCGTGCAGCAGCTCGTCCAGGATGTAGCCGCAGCTGGACGGCAGGCAGGAGCGCACGTATTCCCGCGTGTGCTTGGAGGAGACCAGCCGGCTGATGTCGATGAGCCGCAGCAGGGTGACGCGGTACCATTCGTTCCGCGCGTTTTCGTCGGCACAGCGCGCTTTGAGCTGGGGCAATTTTCGCACCGGGTAATAGATCAGGGTGGCCAGCTCGGCGCGGGTCTGCGCGGGCGCGCTGTCGCCCAGCACGGCGTCCACCTTTTCCCGGATAACGCCGGACGCGGAATTGAGGATGTGCACAAAGGCTTCGTCCTCGCCGTGCAGGTCGCTGACGAAATGTTCGGTGCCCTTGGGCAGTTTCATCAGCGCCTGCAGCTTGATGACCTCGCTGGAGGCGGCCGCCTGGGTAGGGTAGTCCCGCGCAAGCAGCGCAAGATATTTCAGGTCGCCGGGTACCTGGGAGTGGACGGGCTGCATAGGCGCTCCTTTCCGTCATTTGTCGCAATGGCTGTTTTTTTCATTATACCATGCCCCGCACGGGATGAACAGGAACAGAAAGCACAAAATTCCGTCCGGTTTTGTTGCAGAACGGCCCCCGCCGGTGGCGGGGGCCGCGGAAGGTTCCGGGAATTGGGTTCAGGCGGTCACGTCCTCGAACTGGCTGTTGTACAGGTCGGCGTAGAATCCGCCCGCCGCCAGCAGCTCGTCGTGGGTGCCCTGCTCGACGATGTCGCCGTCGCGCATGACCAGGATCAGGTCGGCGTCCTTGATGGTGGACAGCCGGTGGGCGATCACAAAGCTGGTGCGCCCGCGGGTCAGGTTGTCCATCGCCTTCTGGATGCGCTGCTCGGTGCGGGTGTCCACGCTGGAGGTGGCCTCGTCCAGAATCAGGATCCTGTTGTCGGCCAGGATCGCCCGGGCGATGGTGAGCAGCTGTTTCTGGCCCTGGCTGACGTTGCTTGCGTCCTCGTTCAGTTCCATCTGGTAGCCGCCGGGCAGTGTGCGGATAAAGTGGTCGGCGTGGGCGGCCTTTGCCGCGGCGATGACCTCCTCGTCGGTGGCGTCCAGGCGGCCGTAGCGGATGTTCTCCATGATGGTGCCCTGGAACAGCCAGGTGTCCTGCAGCACCATGCCGAAGCCCTCCCGCAGGGCGCTGCGGTCAAAGTCCCTGACGTTGTGCCCGTTGAGGGTGATGGAGCCGGTGTTCACGTCGTAGAAGCGCATCAGCAGCTTGACCATGGTGGTCTTGCCGGCGCCGGTCGGGCCGACGATGGCCACCTTCTGCCCCGGCTCCACGTTGCAGGTGAAGTCGTGGATGATGGTCTTGTCGGGGGTGTAGCCGAACATGACGTGGTTGAAGCTGACCTGGCCGTTGATGTCGGCGGGGTCGGCGCGGCGGGCGTCCTTGGCCTGCTGCTGCTCCTCCGGCTCGTTCAGGAACTCAAACACGCGCTCGGCGGCCGCCGCCATGCTCTGCAGCATGTTGGACACCTGCGCCATCTGCTGGATGGGCTGGGTGAAGTTTTTGACGTACTGGATGAAGGCCTGGATGTCGCCGATGGTGATGGCGCCCCGCGCCGCCAGGATACTGCCGGACACGGCCACCGCCACATAGCCCAGGTTGCCCACAAAGGTCATGATGGGCTGCATCAGGCCGGAGAGGAACTGGCTTTTCCAGGCGGATTCGTACAGCCTGGCGTTGGCGGCGTCAAACTCGGCCAGCACGGCGTCCTCCCGGTTGAAGGCCTTGACCACGTTGTGGCCGGAGTAGACCTCCTCCACCTGGCCGTTGACCTGGCCCAGGTAGCTCTGCTGGGCCTTGAAGTATTTCTGGCTGAAGCGCACCACGCACAGCACCAGCACCAGCGACACCGGCAGGATCAGCAGCGCGATGAGCGTCATTTTGGGGCTGATGGACAGCATCATGATCAGCACGCCGGCCATGGTGGTGACGCTGGTGATCAGCTGGGTGATGCTCTGGTTCAGGTTCTGGCCCAGCGTGTCCACATCGTTGGTGATGCGGCTGAGCACCTCGCCCACCGTGCGCTTCTCAAAGTAAGCCAGCGGCAGGCGGTTGATCTTTTCGCTGATCTGGCGGCGGTAGTCGTAGCAGATCTTCTGGGAAAGACCGGTCATCAGCCAGCCCTGGGCGAAGCTGAACGCCGCGGAAAACAGGTACATGCCCAGCAAAAACAGCAGCACCCGGCCGATGTAGGCAAAATCAATGCCGCCGGTGCCGGTGATTTTGGCCACCCAGCCGGTGGCCAGGGCGGTGGTGGCTTTGGCGAGGATCTTCGGCCCCACGATGCTGAAAATGGTGGAAAGCACCGCGAACACCAGCACCGCCGCCAGCGTGAATTTGTAGCGGCCCATCGAACGGATGAGCTGCCGGATGGTTCCCTTAAAATCCTTGGCCTTCTCCGTGGAGCGGCCGCGTCCATGTCCCGGCATTACTGTTCACCGCCTTTCGAAAGGGTGTTGTCCAGATCCAGCTCTTTCTCGCTGAGCTGGCTGCGCGCGATCTCCCGGTATTCGGGGCAGGTCTGCAGCAGTTCGCCGTGGGTGCCCTTGCCCACGATGCGCCCGTCCTCCAGCACCAGGATCTGGTCGGCGTGCAGAATGGTGGAGATGCGCTGCGCCACAATGATGACGGTGGCGTTGTCCGTCTCAGCCTTCAGCGCGCGGCGCAGCGCCACGTCGGTCTTGTAGTCCAGGGCGGAAAAGCTGTCGTCAAACAGGTAGATCCTGGGGTCGCGGGCGATGGCACGGGCGATGGAAAGGCGCTGCTTCTGCCCGCCCGAAACGTTGCTGCCGCCCTGGGCGATGGGGCTTTGGTAGCCCTGGGGCTTCGCCCCGATGAACTCGGCGGCCTGGGCGATGGAAGCGGCCCTGGCCGCGCGCTCGGGGGTAACGTCCGGCCCGCCGAATTCCAGGTTGGATTCGATGGTACCGGAGAACAGCACCCCCTTCTGGGGCACATAGCCCAGCTGGCTGCGCAGCGCCGCCTGGGTCTGCCGGCGCACGTCCACGCCGCCTACCGTCACGCTGCCGCCGGTCACGTCGTAGAAACGGGGGATCAGGTTGAGCAGCGTCGACTTGCCGCAGCCGGTTGCGCCGATGATGGCGGTGGTCTGGCCGGGCTTCGCGGTGAAGGAGATGTGCTGCAGCGCGTCCTCCGACGCGCCGGGGTAGCGGAAGCTGACATCGTTGAAGCACACCACGCCCGCCTGCCCGGCCGGCAGCTCGGCAGGCGTTTCGGGGTCGCGCACGGCCGGCCGGGTGTTGAGCACCTCGTCGATGCGGTCGGCGGCCACGCCCGCGCGGGGCAGCATGATGGAGACCATCGTCAGCATCAAAAAGGCCATGACGATCTGCATGGTGTAGGTGATGAAGGCGATCATCTCGCCCACCTGCATGCCGCCGGCGTCGATGGATTTGCCGCCGAACCAGACGATCATCAGCGTGACGCCGTTCATAATCAGCATCATCACCGGCATCATGAAGGTCATCACCCGGTTGGTGAACAGCTGGGTCTTCATCAGGTCGGTGCTGGCCCGGTCAAAGCGCTCCTCCTCGAATTTTTCCCGGGAAAAGGCGCGGATGGGCATAACGCCGGTGAGGATCTCGCGGCTGACCAGGTTGAGCCGGTCCACCAGCGTCTGCATCTGTTTGAACTTGGGCATGGCCACCGAAACCAGCGCCAGCACCACGCCCAGCAGCGCGGCCACCGCCACGACGATGATCCAGGTCAGGCCGGTGTCGGTGTGGGCCACCCGCCAGATGCCGCCGATGCCGATGATGGGCGCATAGGCCACCATGCGAAGCAGGATCACGCAGGTCATCTGCACCTGCTGGATGTCGTTGGTGGTGCGGGTGATCAGCGAAGCGGTGCTGAACCGGTCCGTCTCGGCGTTGGAAAAGCCCACCACCTTTTTGAACACGCTCTGGCGCAGGTCACGGCCGATGGCCGCGCCGACGCGGGACGCCAGCAGCCCCACGCCCACGGCGGCGGCCACCATCAGCAGCGTGAAGGCCAGCATCTGCCCGCCGGTGCGCAGCAGGTAGCGCCGCTGCACCTGCCCGTCCACGCCCTGGGCGGCATATTCCTGCCGCACCAGCAGCACCGCCTGGCTTTTCACCGTGTCCTCCGCGCCGGCGCTTTCCACGGCGGCCAGCGCGGCCTGCAGCTGTTCGGCGGGCGCGGCGGCAACGGCCGCGGCGGCGGCGTCCAGGTCGGCGGTCTCCACCGCATCCGTTCCGTCGCCGTCGATCCGGGCGGCCGCCAGATACAGCGCCACGTCCGGCAGGGTGAAGGCGTCCTCCAGCGCGGCGTCCCACCCGTCCTGCAGCGTGCGCACGCCGTCCGCGTCCGCGGGGCCGTAGGCGGCCTGTGCGGCCTGCGCGGCCCCTTCGTCCATCAGTTTTGTCAGCGCGTCCAGCGTGCCGGCGCGCACCGTCTCGGGCACGGCGCTGTCCACGCCGCCCTGCTGGATGCCAACGTCCACAATGGCGGAGGTGTACTGCGGCAGCGCCAGGTCGCACTGGGCCTGCACCACCAGCAGCGCCACCACCGCAAGGCAGGCCGCCCAGTGACGGCCCAGGTGCTTGAAAATTTTGAACATTGCCCCGTTTCCTTTCTGTATCAAAGCGAATCTGGTATTCATTATACGCTCCCCCGCGGGCGGCGCAAGCAATTTAAGACAAAGTTTACAAAGCCAACGCACAGGCAGCCCCGCGGGGGATGCCTGTGCACCGGCCCGCGGGGCTGCCTGCGAGGAAATCATTTATGACCGTAAGTTGCCGTCAGCGGTTGTTGTAGGCGCTGGGCATCCAGGGGTACTGCGCGGCAGCGGCCTTGTTGTAGGCTTCCAGGTCGCGCAGCTGCGCCACCACATGGGGCATGTCCATGCGCTGCACCAGCGTCTCGATCATTTCCCGGCCTTCGTCCGCCAGCTTTTGGCGGGTGGCTTCGTCGGGGATGGCGGTGGTGCTCATGTGATCGTCATGGTCGGCAAAGCAATAGCCCACCGAGCCGCTCTGGTAAGCCAGGGCGAACAGATCGTTGAAGGGCGCGCAGCTTTGTGGCTTGCTGTGCTCGTATCCGGTGGTGAGGGGGATGTCCTCCAGCCGGCCCATGATCTGGTAGGCGCCCACCGTGATGGCGTGGAAGCTGTCCAGCGAGGTAAAAACGTCGCGGGCGTTTTTGGTCATCTGGAGGGACAGGTCCATATACAGGATGGGCACGCCCGTCTCGTCGAAGAAATCGCGCACCATGGGGCTGCAGGTCATGTGGGCGGGGCCGTGGAAGCTGATGTACACCTGGCGTTTGAAGCCCTGGCGCAGCAGGCTGCGGGCGATGGCGCCCAGGTAATCGATGCCCTGGCGCACGCTGACCTGGACGGTGCCCCGGCCGGAGGCGGTGGCCCCGGCGTAGAAATAGGGCAGCCCGGTGAGCACCAGGCCGTCGCAGGCCTCGGCCATTTTCAGGGCGTATGCCTCGCTGATGACCGTCTCGCTGTCCAGCGGGAACCCGCCGTGCAGCTCCACCGTGCCCACCGGCACGATGATAATGTCGTTGTGCTGTAAGTATTCCTCCACCTCGCTGTTGAGCATGCGGGGCAGAATGCGGGTACGCAGTTCCATATCGTTCTCCTTTCCGCGGGGTTCATTCCCCCACTGCGTGGTTGGTGCGCATGGTATACTCCAGTTGAGCCATATCCACATCACCCATATGTGTGGGCTGTTCGCCCAGACGCAGCACCAGATCCTGCCCTTCGGCAACGGGCAGCCACCGGGGCAGGCCTTCGCCGTTGGGGTCGCCGGTCCTGGCAAAGTTGGTCAGGTAATCGGTCATCTGCCCGCTGAGCTGCCGGTCCTTTTCGGTCATGGGGCGCCAGCAGTGATCCAGCGTGCCGAACCAGTACCACAGGTCGCTGGAATGCCACGCGCCGTTGTCGTCACCGGGCAGGCGGCGGTCGAAGAACCAGGCGTAGCTTGGCTGCTTGCCCTGGTCGTACTGACGGCGGCACCAGCTTTTGGCCATGCAGTGGACGATGGGCGGCACAATGTCCTCGCTGGTGGAACCCAGCAGATAGGGCACATTGGCAAAGCGGCCGCTGTCGGCCAGCGCCAGAGCCGGTTCCGGCAGGAACTGACCGTCAACGCAGGGAACACAGCCGTTATTGGGTTTATTTTCCCTGCAGACTGTCTGCCATGCGGCAAACAGCGTTTCCGGCGGCAGCGCGCGGAACTGCGCCAGCGTTTCGCAGCCGGCGGTTTGCATGACAGCCTGCCAGAAGGGGGCCATCTGTGCGGTGGTAACGGGGGCGTTGAACGCCTCGCCCACGCCGCCGCCGCTGCTCATCACCGCGCCGGCAATCAGGCCTTCGCTCAGCGGGGTCAGGCACAGGTGCTCAACGGCCATGGCGCCGGCGCTCTGCCCCATGATGGTGATGCGTTTGGGGTCACCGCCGAACGCCTGAATGTTCCGGGCTACCCATTGCAGGGCGGTCAGCTGGTCGTAGAGGGCGTAGTTGCCGGTGTGACCGGCCTCCTGTTCCAGTTCGGGCAGGCAGGCGAAGCCCAGCGGGCCGAGCCGGTAGTTGATGGTGACGGCGATCACCCCTTTGGCGGGCCAGACGGGGCCGTCAAAATGCTTTTCATGCCCGCAGCCGCCGGTGAAGGCGCCGCCATGGATGTAGAACAGCACCGGCAGGTTGCTGCCGGGGGCGGCGTCCTCCGGCGTCCAGATGTTCAAAAACAGGCAGTCCTCGCTGTAAGTGTAGGTTTCCCCTTTCCGGAACTCGTTGTAGTAGAACGCTTTTTCCGGCATCTGCCGCTCGTCATAAAAGGCGCGGGGCTGGTAGCTGCAGTTGCCGTAGCGGGTAGCGTCGTACACGCCCGGCCATTCGGTGACGGGGCGGGGATACTCCCACCGGCCGGCCGTGGCGTAGCGGATCCCCTTAAAGGCGGTGACGCCCGGCCACTGGCAGGCGGTGCCGCGGATATCCCCGCAGGGGGTATGGCGAAGTTCGTTCATTCGGTTCGCTCCTTTCCCGGCTCAAAGGCCGAACACGCGCTGGGCGTTGGCATAGCAGATCTTCCCGTAGCTTTCCCGGCTGAGCGCGCCGGTTTCAACCTGCCCGTCCAGCCAGGCCCCCAGCGGGAACACCATGTCGGTGTTGACCATATCGGTGGCAAAGAACAGCCGGTCGGCAAATTTTTCCAGGAACGCCAGCCCGAATTCCGGGTCGCGCATGATGGCGCAGCCGGCGCTGTTGGCGCTCAGATCGCCGTACAGGTTGGGGTATTCGGCGAACAGCTCAGGCACACGGCCGCCGGGCACCACGGGGCCTTTGCCCCACTGGTTGCGGGCCTCCTTTTCGTCGGGGGCGTCGGCGCTCATCTCGATCCAGAAAGTCTGGCTGTGGCCGAGGAATTTGGTGTTGGGATGGTCACGCAGGCACTGTTCCAGCAGCGGCAGGCGGGGGTCGTCCACCACGCCGTAGCTGTAACCCACCTCGGGGCTCATGTGGAAGGTCACGGGCAGGTCCAGTTCCCCTGCCGCCGCGAACACCTCCTGCAAAAAGGGGTCGTCCAGCCGGCGGTTGACGGCCAGCT
>JBJEYG010000399.1:0-3031 GCA_051886555.1 Gemmiger sp. | reverse complement strand
AATTTGCATCAATTTTGGGGACGTGCCGGTAAAACGGCCCGTCCCCTGCTTTATTTGTTCACATCCGCTCGTATAGTATTAGTAGTGAAATTCTTCGACAGATCCGAGGTGTTTTCTTTGCGCAAATCGTATTCCCGGCGGGAGGCCCCGCCCGCTGAATCCTCCGCACCGGTGCTGCCGGTGATTCAGGCGGCGCCCGACCTGGGGCTGACTGCCGCCCAGGCTGCCGAACGTGCCGAAGCCGGGTTGGACAACCGCGCCGCCGACTCCCCCACCAAAACGGAACAACAGATCATCAAGGAACATGTATTCACCTTTTTCAACCTGGTGTTTGTGGTGCTGGCGCTGTGCCTGGCGCTGGTCGGCTCATGGCACAATATGACCTTTCTGGGCATTGTCGTCTGCAACACCGTCATCGGCATTTACCAGGAGCTGCGCGCCAAACGCACGGTGGACAAGCTGACGCTGGTTTCCCAGCGCAAAGTCCGCTGCGTACGGGACGGCAAGGTGACGGAACTGCCCAGCAGCGCGCTGGTGCGGGATGACATCGTGGAATTTTCCGCAGGCGATCAGATCTGCGCGGACGCTGTGCTGCGCACTGGCCAGCTGCAGGCCAACGAGGCACTGATCACCGGCGAGGCAGACCCCATCACTAAAGATCCCGGCGACACGCTGCGCTCGGGCAGTTTTGTGGTGAGCGGACATTGCCGCGCACAGCTGACCCATGTGGGCGCGCAGTCGTATGCCAACCGCCTGACCACCGAAGCCAAAAGCGGTGTGAAGGTGGAAAAGGGCGAAATGATGCGCAGCCTGGACGGATTGATCCGCGTGATCGGCGTGATGCTGGTGCCCATGGGCATTGTGCTGTTCCTGAATCAGTATGACATTTTAAAGATGAGTTTGCAGGACTCGGTGGTGTCCACGGTGGCCGCGCTGATCGGTATGATCCCCGAGGGCCTGTACCTGCTGACCAGTGTGGCGCTGGCCGTCAGCATGATGCGTCTGGCCCAGCGCAAGGTGCTGGCGCAGGATATGAACTGCATTGAGACGCTGGCCCGCGTGGATGTGCTGTGCGTGGACAAAACCGGTACCATCACCGAACAGAAAATGTCGGTACGGGATATGATTTTGCTGGATGAGCAGAACTGGCCCCGCGAGCGCACGGAGGAAGTTCTGCGCGCCTTTTACGGCGACAGCGAGCCGGACAACGACACCGCCCGCGCACTGGTGGAGCGGTTCGGCGGAACGTCGCCCTGGCGGTGTACCGGCACCGTGCCCTTTGACTCCGCTTACAAGTGGAGTGCCGCCGGTTTTGCCGGTCACGGCAGCTTTGTGGTGGGTGCGCCGGAGTTTGTGCTGGGCGCGCGCTATGGGGAGTATGCCGCCCGGGTGGAACCCTGTCTCTCCAAAGGGTATCGCGTGCTGGTGGCGGCCGGTTACAACGGCACGCCCGACCCCAAATCCGGGCTGGACCCCGCCGCGCTGCATCCCATCGCGCTGATTCTGCTGGCCAACCGCATTCGCCCCGAAGCCCCCAAAACCTTCCGCTACTTTGCCCAACAGGGCGTGGCGGTGAAGGTCATTTCGGGCGACAACCCGATGGCAGTCAGCGAGGTAGCCCGCCGGGCGGGCATTGCCAACGCCGGCAGCTATGTGGACGCCTCCACCCTGCGCACCGATGAGGACATTGCCCGTTCCGCTCAGGAATACACGGTGTTCGGCCGCGTGACCCCCGCCCAGAAACGCAAGCTGGTAAAGGCATTGCAGGCGCAGGGGCATACCGTTGCCATGACAGGCGACGGCGTCAACGACGTACTTGCCCTCAAGGACGCCGACTGCGGCATTGCGATGGCTTCCGGCGCACAGGCCGCCGCGCAGGTGGCGCAGCTTGTGCTGCTGGATTCCAATTTTGCGGGTTTGCCCGCCGTGGTGGCCGAGGGGCGCCGGGTCATCAACAACATCGAGCGCAGCGCATCGCTCTATCTGGTAAAAAATATTTTCTCCTTTGCACTGAGCCTGATCTCGCTGTTTGTCACCATGCCCTACCCGTTGCAGCCCATCCAGCTGACGCTGATTTCGGCGGTGACCATCGGCATTCCCAGCTTCTTCCTGGCGTTGGAGCCCAACCATGAACGGGTGCAGGGCAAGTTCCTGTGGAACGTGCTGCGGGCGGCTTTACCGGGTGCTCTGACCAACCTGGGGTTGATTCTGGGGGTGGAAGCCTTTGTCTACGCCTTTGAATTCCCGCTGGAAATGCTGTATACCATCTCCACCCTTGTGGTGCTGACCGTCAATCTGATCGTGCTGTTCCTCGTGTGCAAGCCGTTTACCGTTTTCCACGGTATTCTGTGGGGCGGCATGCTGGCGGCCGCCTGCGTGGCAGTGGCGGCGCTTGGCCCGCTGTTCGGCCTGGCGCCGCTCAACCTGCAGGGCGCGCTGGTGCTGGCGGTATTCATGTTGCTGGCGCTGCCGCTGATGCGTTTTGTGCTGGATCTGTTCGAGCGGGGCGGCAGGCTGCTGGCAAAGCTCACCCACGCCGGCGCAAAAGCCGAACCGGAAAACATCTGAAAAAAATCACCGGCCACCGCGGGTTTCCCCGCGGCGGCCGGTTTTTCCTGCGGCGCTGTGGTAACGGTGGAACTTCAGCCCACGCTGTCCTCCGACGGTGCGTTGCCCGATCCGGTCTGGGCAACTTTGCTGTCATCCCGTTCGCCCGCAATAAACACGTTCACCACCGTCTTGCCAGTGTCGATCAGCGTTCCCGCAGCCACGTCGCATTTGGCCACGCAGCCCGCGGCGTAGCTGCCGTCGTTTTCCAGCATCAGCATACTGTATACGATGCCTTTTTTGTCCAGCAGCGCGCTGGCATTCTCCTGCGTGAAACCGATGATGTTGGGCATCTCCACAAGATTCGGCCCCCGGCTCACCACAATGCGGATGATCTCGTTCTCCTCCGTCACCAGCGAATTGGCCAGCGGTTCCTGTTCGATCACGCGGCCCTTCTCCACCTCGGAGCTGTACTCCTCGGTCA
>JBJEYG010000398.1:0-3056 GCA_051886555.1 Gemmiger sp. | reverse complement strand
CAAACTTTTCTCGTACCCATTGGCACACGGTGCACAAATCGCGGGATTCGTAATAGCCCATAGTCGTCAGAGCCTTACCGGAATCACCATGGTTGCGATTGTCATAAATCACGGTATGAAAACCCAGAGAACGGAACATGGCCGCGTATTTTACGCTATTGTAATGGTTGACCCCATGCCCGTGAACAATTACTGCAATACGTTCGCGCCCGTCTTTCGGCACCGCTTCTTCGGGACGAGGAATATAGATACATGCAAGAGGGTATCCATATTGGCTTTGAAGCCTGAATTCTTCCCGATGCCAGTTATGATCCCAGTCATCGTCTGAAATCCCGTACAACGCAAATTGTGTCTTTTTGGATTCCTCCAGCGAGTGGGAAGGTTGGGGATTGAGAACAAGGTTGGACAACCACCAGCGAATTGCAAACCAACAGGTAAGAAAAATAGCAATACCGAGCAAAAGCAATCCCCACATGTCGCTGGTCATCCTCCTTTCTTATTTGGCGCCGCTACGGCTGAACACGACGCCGATGGTCTTTAAGATTATTTTGATATCCAGTTTCAGTGACCAATTGTCAATATACTGCACATCCAGACGAACAACTTCCTCAAAATCTTCAATGTCACTTCGGCCACTGACCTGCCACATACCAGTAATGCCCGGCTTCATGGAAAGGCGGCGTTTGTGATGACTCTGGTAGCGTTCGTATTCGTCCAGCGTTGGCGGACGGGTCCCTACCAGGCTCATATCGCCGCGAAGTACATTGAAAAACTGTGGAAGCTCGTCAATGCTGGTACGACGGATGAAACGCCCAACCTTTGTAATACGTGGATCGTCAGTTATCTTAAACATCAGACCGTTCATTTCGTTTTGCGCCATCAGGTCTTTTTTTCGCTGTTCGGCATCCTGGTACATGCTGCGCAATTTGTAGATATTGAAGACACGACCGTTCAGCCCTACGCGCTGCTGTTTAAAAATTAATGGGCCGCGAGATTCCAGCTTCAGCGGGATTGCGACAATGGCAATGATGGGTAGGCTGATCAGGGCGCCGATCAGGCCGCCCACAATATCCATGATTCGCTTGACAATCAACTCGCTCATGCTACGGGAAGTGGAAGAAACAGTGACAAACGGCGTGTCGCCGGCTTCTTCAATGCTGCGGTCCAGCCGTGGGATCCAATTGTCTTCGCTGCTGTGTGTACTGTGAGTCAGAAAGCGTTCCAAAACCGGTACATTCAGATGGATGGTTAGCCCCATACTCTCGAGTTCATCCAGGAACGGCAGCAACGACTCACCGGTGGCATAGGGAATATTAAAGTAAATTTCGTCAAGGGAATCCCGGCGAATCCAGTCCATAAAGTCATCATAACCTGCGACCACGGGCACACCGCAGACCATTTCCTTGGGTTCAGGCGCAGCATCCAGTACCGCAACTCCGCGAATTTGCTTGGACCAGTCCCGCTTCAGATCGCGTACCAGGAGTTCTGCACGGTCGGAAGTGGTAACGATCCCCACCAGTGTGGCGAAACTCCCTTTGTAAAAATACCGGCTAAGGTATTTTTTTAACAGTGTATGTGCAATAAAAATAAAAACAGAATTGAAACAGAGAATTCCAACATACAGATAACGGGATTCCAGCATGCGGGCTTTTGTGATCAGCAGAAACACTGCCATGATCGCAGCCAATACAAGGTTGAACTGCACGGAAAGCAATGCTTCTGCTTTCCGCGCCCGACGGGTAATGTTCTCTGCCTGACCGAAACCAAGAAAGGTGATAAAAAATGAGAATGTGACGATCAACATGAACTGGGAAATGTCTTCTTTGGTATAAATCGGCAGAATCAGTTGGAGAACATGACGGAATAAAAGCCAAGTACCGGCGACACTGAGTATCAGACAGCATAGATCGGTAGCGAGAACTAATATATATTGCAGCTTTTCACGTTTTGGCATAGTTGAGATCCCTTTACGGCGCTGCCGTGCTGGATTGATTTTTCAGAAGCAGCGCAAAGATTTACACACTCATATAATTATTATCATACCAATTTTAGCTTCGTTTTGCAACATATGGGTCGCATAGGGAGACAACAAAAGGGTCGAAGCCCGAAGGCTTCGACCCTTTTGTTCCCATTGATTGGCGAAAAATTAGTACATACCGCCCATATCGCCGCCTGCGGGAGCAGCAGGAGCCGGCGGTTCAGGCAGATCGGCAACCAGGCTTTCGGTGGTCAGTACCATCGCAGCAACGCTGGCGGCATTCTCAAGAGCAGAGCGGGTGACCTTGGTCGGATCAACGATGCCGGCTTCGATCATATCCTCAACGTACTCTTCCTTCTGAGCGTCAAAGCCATAGTTGGACTTGTTGGCACGCAGAATGTTGTCAATGATGACGCTGCCTTCCAGACCGGCATTGGCAGCGATCTGACGCAGGGGAGCCTCCAAAGCGCGGCGGACGATTTTTGCACCGGTGCGCTCGTCACCCTCCAGGCTGTTCACAACGTTGTCCACAGCAGGAATGGCGTTGATAGTAGCAGTACCGCCGCCGGCTACAATGCCTTCCTCAACCGCTGCCTTGGTAGCGTTCAGGGCATCTTCAATGCGCAGCTTCTTGTCTTTCATCTCAACCTCGGTCGCAGCGCCGACCTTGATGACGGCAACACCGCCGGCCATCTTGGCGAGACGTTCCTGCAGCTTCTCGCGATCAAAGTCAGAAGTGGCAGAAGCAATCTGGGAACGAATCTGAGCGATACGATCGTCGATTGCTGCCTTGTCGCCGTGGCCGCCCACAATGGTAGTGTTGTCTTTGGTGACCTTGACCTGACCAGCGGAGCCAAGCATCGAGAAGTTGGTATCCTTCAGCTCATAGCCCAGATCACTGCTGATGACAGTAGCGCCGGTCAGGATAGCAATATCCTGCAGCATTTCCTTGCGGCGATCGCCGAAGCCGGGGGCCTTGACAGCAACTACGTTCAGGCCGCCGCGCAGACGGTTGATGATCAGGTTGGACAGGGCATCGCCGTCCACGTCCTCGGCGATGATCAGCAGCTTGCTGCCG
>JBJEYG010000397.1:0-3059 GCA_051886555.1 Gemmiger sp. | reverse complement strand
TCCTCGGGTTCCCGACCTACGCGCTCTCGGTGGTCCTGTTCTCGCTGCTGCTGTGGACGGGCGCCGGCTCGCCCGAGACGCAGAAGGTGCTGCGCTGCCTGCAATACGGCCAGCACCCGCGCGTGCGGCTGCCCTCCATAAACAATTTCAGCAGCCAGACGGTAATGCCCACCGCGCTGGTCAGCGGCAAGGAACTGCCGCTGTATCTGGGAATGCCGCAAAAAAGCATTCCCGGCCTGGTGGTGGACTATATTGCCAGCTTCGGACGGGACATCTACTGCCCGGACGAGCGCCCCGGTGAGAAAAAAATCCGCATCGGTCAGGTACTGCACAAGGGTGTGCCGGAGAAGAACCCGGTAGAGCTGTCGCTGGAAATGCTGCGCAGCCACTGTTTCATCACCGGATCCACCGGCAGCGGCAAATCCAACACCACCTACTGCCTGCTGGAGCAGCTGATCCGCAACAACATCCATTTCCTGGTGGTGGAACCTGCCAAAGGCGAGTACAAATACGCTTTCGGCAAGCTGCCCGGCGTCAATGTGTTCTGGACCAACCCCGGTCAGTATCGCATGCTGCGGGTGAACCCGTTCAGCTTTCCCGCCGAGATCCATGTACTGGAACATCTGGACCGGCTGATCGAGATTTTCAGCGCCTGCTGGCCGCTGTACAGCGCCATGCCGGCTATTCTGAAGGACGCGGTGGAGCGTTCGTACATTGTCTGCGGGTGGGACCTGGTCAGCTCCCAGTGGTTTGACAACGGCGGGCCGAAATTCCCCGATTTTTCCGTACTGACCACACAGCTGGTTCGGGTCATCAACGAATCCAGCTATTCCGCCCAGAGCAAGGGCGACTATACCGGCGCGCTGGTCACCCGTGTGGGCGCGCTGACCAAGGGCCTGATGGGCCAGATCTTCTGCGGCGGGTACGAACTGCCGGATGAATCGCTGTTCGACCAGAACACGGTGGTGGATCTGAGCCGCGTGGGCGCGGCCGAGACGAAATCGCTCATCATGGGCATTCTGGTGATGAAGCTGAACGAGCACCGCATGGCCAAGGCGGACGGCGAAAATGCCGCGCTGCGTCATGTAACGGTACTGGAGGAGGCGCACAACCTGCTGAAACGCTGCGGAACCGACCAAAGCCAGGACAGCGCCAACGTGCAGGGCAAAAGCGTGGAGATGCTGAGCAGCTCAATCGCCGAGATGCGCACCTACGGCGAGGGCTTTGTGATCGTGGATCAGTCCCCCTCCGCCGTGGACATCTCCGCCATCAAGAACACCAACACCAAGATCATTATGCGGCTGCCCGAGCAGTCGGACTTCGAGGCGGTGGGCCATTCCTTCGCGCTGGAAGAGGATCAGATCCGCGAGATCAGCCGCCTGGGCCGCGGCCAGGCCATCATCAGCCAGCAGGGCTGGCTGGAACCGGTGCTGACACTCATCGACCCGTACCGTTCGGATTATTACGCCCGGTTTGACGCCGACGACCCCGCCGCCGTGCGTGCGCTCAACGGCAAACTGAGCATCCGCCTGATCGAGCAGATGCAGGACGATCTGTACCAGCCGGCCATTCTGGAAAACCTGGTGCGCCGCAGCGGGCTGAATCCCTTCCGCCAGCAGGACTACACGATGCTGCTGCGGCATTTCATGCCCCGCATCGAACAGAGCGAGCGCCGCAAGGCCCGCCAGTTGTGCGATGCCTGCGTGGTGGAAATTCTGGGCTGCCGGGGCTTGTTTGCCACCTATCCGCTGCGGTTTGCCGCCCCCGCCGACGAGACATTCACGCCTGAGGATCAGGCGGTGTACAAACGGTGGCGCACTTCCATGCTGGCTGCCCTGCCCCGCTACGCCTTCTTTGAGGAGGAGGCCGGGTACAGCATTGTGCTGACACGGCTGGCCACCTACCAGGCGAACGTGCTGCACGACCGCAGTTACGGCAAGCTGATCCGCGCCAAGAAGAAGGGACTTGTGCGATGACACGCGTTGAAATACTTTACAATACCTATGCCGGCAGCAGCCGCATTACCATCAACGGCCAGCCGGTCAGCGGGGTAAGCGCACTGTCCCGCTTTCAGACGCAGCCCTTTGCCGGGTGGTATGCCCAGCTGCTGGACGCGGTGGAGCGTGAGGTCAACGACAGCTTTTCGCTGCGTTTGCTGGCCCGCCCCGCCGAGGGGCAGCTTTTGCAGCCGCTGGCGCTGCGGTGCGGGGCCTGCGTTTCCTACCAGCGCAGTGGCACGCCGCTGGATGATCCGGCGCTGCTGCGCCTGAAGCATCTGAGCCAGATGATCACCACCGGTGCGCTGCCCGCCTGCCCCCGCCAGCGGTTCGCGGTGCGGATCTACTGCCCCGACCCCGCTGCCCTGCAGGCCGACCCGGCGCTGAAGAAGCTGCTGCCCCGGCTGGCTTTCTGCAAAGGGGAATTGCAGGTGTTGCCGCTGACGGCTTTCACGCCGTCACAGGCGGACGCCACCGTGTACATGACCAGCGGCGAGGTGGACGACCGTATTCTGAGCGGGCTTCACCGCTGCTCCGAAGGTTCGGCCTGTCTGATCCGGCTGGGTGCCGGTTCTCCGCCCGCCGTGGAGGAAGGCATTTACACCTGCGGCGCGGCGGCAGGCGAAGCGACTGCGCGTATCGGTGAGTTTCTTGAATGGCAGCCCTTTGTGGCGCTGCTGTTGCGCACGCTGGCCTGTTATGATCCCGAGACGCTGGGCATTCACCGCGCGGCGGTGGCGGCGCTGGGCGCGGTCAGCCCGCAGATCCAGGTAGAACCGGTCACGCTGCTGGAACTGGGCCAGACGCTGCCAATGAAAATCAGTGTGTACCCGCCGGGCAACCCGGTTCCGCCGGTGCAGATCCAGACAAGCACCGCCACGGTGGTTGCCGTAAAGGACGGCGCGCTGGTGGGCGCCGGGCTGGGAAAATGTATGATCACTGTGGTGCAGCCGGGCGAACAGCGTCCCGTTGCCCATTTTCAGGCGACGGTCATTCAGCGAAACCGCATCACTGAGCTGAAACTGTCGGCTTCGACCATTCGCACCGAGGTGGATCGCCCCG
>JBJEYG010000396.1:0-3060 GCA_051886555.1 Gemmiger sp. | reverse complement strand
CGCCCTTGGCAAGCCGCGCAAGTTTGTGGGGCATTTGGCCCACCTCGCAGGTGGCAAGAAAACCGGTACGTCCCAGGTTGACGCCAAGTACTGGCTTCTGATGGTCCAGGCAGGGAGTGCAGGCGCGCAACAGTGTACCGTCGCCGCCAATGGTGACGACCACAGAGGCCTGTGCGAATGCCTCATCTTCCGGCAAAAAAGTTATCGGCTCACCGTCAAGCTGACTGCGGAAGGCATCTGCCGCCAGCACCGTCTCCCCGTATTCACGTAACAGCCGGCAGGCCTGCCGGGTCACGGCAAAGCCTGCGTCTTTCAGCGGATTGGGGTATAACATAACAGACATGGGTTACCTCGCTTCCTCAATGCAGGTTGGGGGCTTTGTCCAGAGCCCCGTGCGCTGCGGCAACTACTTCCCGCACCCGTTCCGGTGACGGTTGCACCGGCGCGGCGCAATGTTCAACAAACATCAGAAATTCAATATTCCCCTCCGGACCTTTGATAGGCGAATAATCCAGACCTTGTACGGAAAAATGATTCTGCACGGCATAGTCCATGGCGGAAAAAAGTACTTCCTCGTGGGTAGAAACTTCACGCACGACGCCTTTTTTGCCGACCTTTTCGCGTCCGGCTTCAAATTGCGGTTTAACCAGACAGACGCCCACTGCGTCCGGTGTACTAATTGCATCTGCCACCGGGAAAATATGCTTGAGCGAAATAAAAGAAACATCCACACTGAAGAATTCAATGGTGTCCTGAAGCTGGTCAGGCGTTACACTGCGGATATTGGTACGTTCCATGTTGATGACGCGCGCATCGGTACGGAGTTGCCACGCCAGCTGTCCGTACCCCACATCCACTGCATATACCTTGACCGCACCGTTTTGCAGCATGCAGTCGGTAAAACCACCGGTGGACGCTCCGATGTCCATACAGATTTTGCCGTTAGGCGTCATCGGGAAGGATTGCATTGCCTTTTCCAGTTTCAGGCCACCGCGGCTGACGTAACCGATGTCATGGCCACGCACCTCCACTTTGGCATCAGGGGCGATCATTTCGCCTGCCTTGTCAACCTTTTGCTCATTGACGAACACGACACCCGACATGATCAGCGCTTTGGCGCGTTCGCGACTTTGAACCAGGCCGTTCTGGCATAGATATTGATCCAACCGTAATTTCAAATTCTACACTCCTTATCCCCGGGTACGGACCGCATTCATCAACGAGCGGGCGTCCAGTTTCTGATCTTTGCGAAGCTCGGCCACGTTGGCGTGCAGCAGATGCGTATTATCTACCGCATGCAGAATGAATTTACCCTGCCAGCCTGCCTGTTGCAAGGCAAAGCAGAGCTGCTGACCGATACCACCGGTGAAAATGCATTCCTCGGCAAACAAAACTGTATGATATTCGGCCAGTTCGCCAATCAGGGATTCAGGCAGCGGATAAATCCGGACCAGCTTACATACGTCGGCATGTATTCCCTGCTGCGCAAGAAGATCCTTCGCGGCAATCAGTTCTTCCGTTTCGGCTCCGTAGCTTACCAGCGCAATGGAAGCATGTTTTTCCTCCCGTTCGATCCAGTCATAAAGCGCGCCGCTGCATCCCAAGGCAGACAACGAGGGCTTTTCATCACCGCGGGGATATCGAATTGCACGGGGGCCTTCGCAATCACAGACCAACCGTTCCAGCCAGTATTCCAGTTCCGCATAGTTGCAGGGCGAATAAGTAGGAATTCCAATATGACTGAAAAACGCCGGATCGTAAATGCCCTGATGCGTTTCACCATCATTGGGAACAAGGCCGGCGCGATCCACCGCAAAAATGACGTTCAACTTCATCAAGTTGACATCATGAATGATCTGATCGTAGGAACGCTGAAAAAAAGTGGAATAGATGGCAACTACCGGCAACATTCCCTGACTGGCAAGACCGGCGGCAAAGGTCACTGCATGCTGCTCGGCCATCCCTACGTCAAAGAAATGTGCAGGGTGACGGTGCTTAAAAAACTGTAGTCCGGTACCATATTTCATGGCAGCAGTAATGGCACACAGCGAATGGTTCACATCCCCCAATTCTGCAAGACGCGATCCGAATCGGTTGGAAAAAGAATCCTTTGGTGCGATTTCAGGGTTGGTCAGATGGTTCAGGTCGAACGCCGATACGCTGTGGAATTCACCGGGGTTTTCTTCCGCCGGTTTCAGGCCCTTTCCCTTCTGGGTCACAGCATGAATAAACAACGGCGCAGTCTGTTCCCGCAGATTGGTAAACATCTGTGTAAGCTGAATCACGTCATGGCCATCCACCGGGCCGATGTACTGAAATCCCATTTCTTCAAACAGCGTGGAATGATAAATTACCCGGCGCACGGCACGCTTGCCGCCCTGAAGGGCTTTTACCACACCGTCGCCCACGACCGGGATCCGTTCCAGCGCGTTTTCCATATGCGCTTTGGCATGAAAATATTTCGGATCAGTGCGGAGCTTGGTCAGATAGTTGGCCAGACTCCCCACATTTTTGGAGATAGACATTTTATTGTCGTTCAAAATGACAATCAGGTTATTAAGGGCACCAATGTTGTTCATGCCCTCATATACCATACCGCCGGTAAAAGCGCCGTCGCCGATCAAGGCTACCACCGTGCCCGGTTCACCCCTCAGCTTTTTGGCGCGGGCCATACCGATGGCAACGGACAAGGAAGTACTGCCGTGCCCGGCAATAAAGGCGTCGTACTCGCTTTCCTGTGGGCAGGGAAAGCCGGAAAGGCCATCCTTTTGGCGAAGCTCGGAAAAACCTTCCCGCCGGCCGGTGAGCAGTTTATGGGTATAACATTGGTGGCCCACATCAAAGACGATGCGGTCCTGCTTCAAATCAAGCACCCGGTGCAGGGCTACCGTAAGTTCCACCACGCCCAGATTGGGCGAAAGGTGCCCACCTGTGGCGGAGACGCTTTCGATCAAAAATGAACGGATTTCATCACAAAGCAGCGGCAATTCTTCTGTGCGCAGCTTCTTCACATCCCCGTTTGACCGAATGCGGCTTAACTGCGGATATTTCATCAATCAT
>JBJEYG010000395.1:0-3069 GCA_051886555.1 Gemmiger sp. | reverse complement strand
CGCATTCAGACGCTCAAGCTCATTCTGCAGCCTATTGTGGAAAACTGCCTGCTGTATGGAATGGAAGGTCTGGACCATACGCTGAGCATCCGTGTATCAGCCCGGCGGCGAGACGACCGCTTGGTCCTGACCGTGACCGATAACGGCGTCGGCATGGATGAGGCAACGCTGGACAAACTGCGCAGCCAGATCGCCCGCGGGCGGAAGGACAGCGACGGAAAAAATCGCCGCAGCACCGGTATCGGACTGCACAACATCGACGCGCGGCTCAAGCTGTACGCCGGGCCGGAAAGCGGGCTTTCGGTGTGGAGCATGCCGGGCCTGGGCACCCAGGTGACGCTGGAGCTGCCCTGGAAGTGTGTTGACACGCCTGACGAAGTTCCCCCTGCTCAGTTCCCATAAAAGAAGTCCCCCTCCGGCGGAGGGGGACTTCTTTTGGTTGATCAAAGCGGATGAAACTGCGGTTCCATGCGGGAAAAGGTGCATACGGACTCAAACCCCATGCTGCGCAGCTCCCGCATCGCCTCATCCACATGGGCGGCAATGTGCTGCTCACGCTTATGGGTGTCGCTTCCGATGGTCAGGATCGTTCCGCCCAGCTGGCGGTACAGCCGCAGGATCTGCCGTGATGGGGTCAGATCCTGCAGACCATACCGGTAGCAGGAGGTGTTGATCTCGATTCCCTTTCCGTCCCGGATCACCTCACGCAAAATTTCCGTCACGATATCGCGGATCTTTTCAAAGGGGTAGGGGCCCGCCGGATCATACCGGGCGATCATGTCCAGGTGCCCCAGCACGCTGTACTTTTTATATCGCCGTACCAGGCTGAGAAGTTCGCCGTAATATCTCTGCTGGTATTCGTCCTGTGATTTCCCTTGTTGGAACTGCTGGTTCCAGAAGGTTTTGTTCTCCACCTGATGGCAGGACAGGATCACAAAGTCCAGCGGCCACGAAGAAAAAAGGCTCTCATACTGTTCGACAGTTTCCACCTGCATACCGAATTCCAGCCCGGCACGGATGACGATCTGCCCGGCATACTCCTGCTGAAGCTGCGCTATGCGGGCGAAATAGGCCGGGTACTGCACGTTTCTCAGCAGCTGTCCGCTTTTTTGGGAGGGATCATACCGGACGGAGGGCTCCGTCCAATCCTGTTTTACGCCATAATCCACATGGTCGGTAAAGCAGATTTCCTCCAGTCCGGCCGCGATCGCATCCTGTACCTCCTGCTCCATGTCATACATCGAATCCGCACTGTATTCTGTGTGCAGGTGATAGTCTCCATACATGGTGACGCCTTCTCTCTGTTTTTATATCCTTCCATACACCGCCAGTGTTTGCAGCGTGGGTTCGGTGCGGCTGGCGGTGATGCGCACCGTCAGCTGTTGCGCCCGCAAAGCCCGGAACAGGCAAAGCCGCCGGCTGCCCACCACCGTGAAACTGCAGATCTTTTCCCCGTTCGCCCAGATTTCCCCGGCTTCAATATGCTGGCCGCAGGGCAGGTGTTCGCGCAATTCCACACCGTGCACCAGCGCCGGGGCGGGCAGGCGGACGGTCAGTTCGGCGGTGCTGCACCCGCGGGCCGCGCGCCAGTAGCTTCCATCCGTCGGAGCGGAACTGTCCGCGGTTACAGCGGCGGGCAGCGGCGTACCGAAGCAGCGGGAGATCCTTTCGCCCAGCTCTGCAAGAACGGCACAGTCCGGCGGTGGGATACGTCCGTGCCGGTCGGGCGGAAGATTCAGCAACAGGCTCGCGTTGGCTCCCACCGACCACAAATAAATCGAAAACAGTTCTTCTGCCGGGCGCACCTGCGAATCCTCCTCCGGGTGGTAAAACCAGCCGGGGCGGATGGAGAGATCCACCTCTGCCGGATACCAGGCCAGCGGCCCAGCTCCACGCAAGGCCTCCAGGCTGCCCAGGTCCTCCTGTCGGGGGTCAGTCCTCCGTGCGAAAGACCGGTCATCCGCCTGTTGACTGTGCGCTGCAACATAGTTCGGGTCGAGGAGCGCCGCAGGCACCACGCTCCACTCACTGGTGCGGCAATGGCCCGCTTCGTTGCCGCACCAGCGCACATCCGGACCGGAAACGCAGATTGCCGCGCCGGGCTGAAGGCGACGGATCAGCCTGTAATACCGCTGCCAGTCATACCGCTGGACACGGCCGCCGGCACCTTCACCGCAGGCGCCGTCCAGCCAAACGCAGCAAAGCGGCCCGTACTCCGTCAGCAGTTCAGCAAGCTGCGCACAGTAAAAATCGTCATATGGTCTTCCGCTTCCGTAGCATCGCTCATGCCGGTCCCAGGGGGAAAGATAAACGCCGAACGCCAACCCTGCGCTCCGGCAGGCTTCTGCAGCCAGACGTACCACATCCCCCTGCCCGTTCTGCCAGCGGGACGCACGCACGCTGTAATCGGTAGTACGGGTGGGCCACAGGCAAAACCCGTCATGGTGCTTGGCAGTCAGGATCAGTGCCCGCATGCCGGCGCTCCGTGCGGCGGCGACCCACTGATCTGCATCCAGTACGTCGGGGGCAAATCGTTCCGGTGAAACGGAACCATCCCCCCATTCCTGCCCGGTGAACGTATTCAGCCCGAAATGCAAAAAGCCATAGAACTCCAGCCGGTGCCAGTCCAGCTGACGGGCGCTGGGCACAATGCCCGCCGCATAGCGCAGCAGCGCTTCGTCCTCCATTCGGCTTCCTCCTTTTTGTTTTTCCTCATTATAAAAAGCGCTTTCCCGCACGTATATGCAAAAATTTTGACATGTATCGGCAGCTTTTGATAAAGTAAAAATATGACCACAAAGGCAAAATCCAGCCTATGTTTTTTGCGGTGGACGGCAGTTACAATATAGACACCGAAAGCGGACGTCCCTGCGTCCGCACCGCGAAAAGACGACAACAAAGGACCCAATCAAAGGAGGAAACCACCCCATGAAAAAAGCACTTGCACTCGGTATGGCGACCCTGATGGCCGCCACTGCCCTGGCCGGCTGTGGTGGAAGTTCCAGCACTGCAAGCAGCGCTGTTTCCGAAACCGCCTCTTCTGCCAGCGAAACCGCCGCTGCCAACCCC
>JBJEYG010000394.1:0-3070 GCA_051886555.1 Gemmiger sp. | reverse complement strand
AAAAGCGATTTTTGGGAAGGAAAATTTAAAATGGCATGTGATATATTAGACAAATCAATTTAAAAATCTATTGGAAGAAGCGCGCATTACAGCGAATTTTATGAAATATATCAGTTAAAAGCACCCGTGGGCACGTCCGCCCGGGCGAAACTGCGCAGAGCGAGGCACGCCATTTTCGTGAAAAATGTCCTTTGAAAAAGGCTTTGCTTTTGAAATATAATAAAAATACAGCAAAATCTTTTCGTAAAAAGAAAAAACGGGAGAATTGCTGCATAAAATATAGCACATGGGAGGTACGAGAATGAAACGCGTAAAAGCAGCCTGCATTTGCCAGACGCTTCACTTTCTGCTGAAAGAGGACCTTGGCCATAGCTTTGCCGTGCGCCAGGTTCAGGAGGAAGTGGCCCAGTATAAAAAAACGCTGGAGCGCAACCGCACCCGGTACAGGATCGTGGAGGAGACGGAGCAGCCGGACGGTTCGGTGATTTTGAAGATCATCAAGCAGTACAACCAAAGCCCGGTCGGCGATTATCTGGACTGAGCCTTCCTTATTATGATCAGGAAAACGCCGCCCGCCGCTGTGTTCAAAACATCGGCGGGCGGCGCGTCGTTTGGCAGCGCTTACGCCAGCACCCTGGCGCGGCGCAGCGCCGTTACCAGCGCGGGCAGCAGCGCCAGCTGGATCACAATGCCGGGCAGGCCGGTCACAAAAGCGCTGGTCAGCCAGGCGGTCATGCTGTACGCCCCCGCTTTGAAGATCAGCGCGTTCAGCACGCCGTAGGTCACACGGCCGGCCAGCATGGCCGTCACCAGCGCAAGGTACAGGTCGGCCAGCGGTCTGCCGGTGTGCAGGGCGCGCACCATCGCCCCGGCCACCAGGCCGTACACCGCCAATTCGATCATCATGCTGGGCAGCATGGCCGAGCCGGGCATGCCGGTGAGCAGGCTGGAAAGCACCGGACCCGCCAACCCGCACAGAACCCCCCAGAACGGCCCGCAGGCCAGCCCGCACAGCAGCACCGGCAGGTGCATGGGCAGCAGCGCGAAGGCCGCGTTGGGGATCATATGGGCGAACTGCGGCAGCACCACGCAAAGCGCCGTGCACAGGGCTGCAAATACCAGATTACGCGTTTTAATGTTGTTCATAATTTCCTCCTGTAACAAAGCAAAAGCAGGCGCCCCGCCCCCTGCAAGGGGCAAGGCACCTGCTGAAATGCCGATTCCGTAAAATAATAGTAGTAAAAAACCTGCGCCTTCTGGCGCAAAACGCCGGGCTTCCTGCCTGACGGGATCATTATAGCACGCACCGGGCGGTTTGACAAGCGTCGCCCCGCAAAAAGATGACAACCCGCCGCGTTTTTGGTATAATACCTTGCGAGACACATTTTACACAAAAGGATCTGCTGAAATTTATGACTTTTGCTGAATTGAATCTGATGCCCCCGCTGCTGCGCGCGGCGGAGGAACTGGGGTATGCCGAGCCTTCGCCCATTCAGGCGCAGGCGATCCCTCCGGTGCTGGCCGGGCGCGACCTGATCGGCTGTGCACAGACCGGCACCGGTAAAACCGCCGCCTTTGCCATGCCCATTCTGCAGCATCTGGCGCAAAGCCCGGCGCCCCGGGGCACACGGTCCGTCCGGGCGCTGGTGCTCACCCCCACCCGCGAGCTGGCGCTGCAGATCAAGCAGAGCTTCGATGACTACGGCTGTTATTTAAAAGTACGTAACACAGTGATTTTCGGCGGCGTGGGCCAGACCCCGCAGGTGGAAGCCCTGCGCGCCGGCGTGGAGGTTCTGGTGGCTACCCCGGGCCGCCTGAACGACCTGTGCGGCCAGGGCCATGTGGACCTGAGCCGCGTGGAGTGGTTCGTGCTGGACGAAGCCGACCGCATGCTGGACATGGGCTTTATCCACGATGTGAAAAAGGTGCTGGCCCGTCTGCCGGACAAAAGCCGCCGCCAGACGCTGCTGTTCTCGGCCACCATGCCCCGGGAAATCGAAGCGCTGGCCCGGCAGATGCTGCGCGACCCGGTGCGCGTCGCGGTGACGCCGGTCTCCAGCACGGTGGACGCCATCCGCCAGAGCGTCTATAAGGTGGACAAGCCCAACAAGCGGTATCTGCTGGCCTGGTTTTTGAAGAACAACCCCGGCTACGAGTCGGTTCTGGTGTTCACCCGCACCAAGCACGGCGCCGACCGCGTGGTAAAGGACCTTGCCCGCGAGGGCGTGGAGGCAATGGCCATCCACGGCAACAAAAGCCAGAACGCCCGCCAGACGGCGCTCAGCCGCTTCAAAGCGGGGGAGATCCGCGTGCTGGTGGCTACCGACATCGCGGCGCGCGGCATCGACATCAGCGGCCTGGCCTGCGTGGTGAACTACGAGCTGCCCAACGTGCCGGAAACCTATGTGCACCGCATCGGCCGCACCGGCCGCGCCGGGCGCGACGGCGTGGCGGTGAGTTTCTGCAATTTTGACGAGCTGGCCTACCTGAAGGATATTGAGAAGCTCATCGGCAAAACGGTACCGGAGGTGCCCGGCCACCCCTGGCCCATGCTGATTCTGGAGCCGACGCCCAGGGCCGAACGCCCGCCCAGGGCCGGGCAGCCCCAGCCCGCGAGGGAACAGCCGCCCAAAAGAAAGCAGCCCGCGCCGCAGCAATCGCTCCGGGAACAGCCTTCCCGCCCGGCAAAGCCCGCGGCCAAACCGGCAAAGCCCGCCCCGCGGCCTGACTGGGCGGCGCAGCCCCGCAGCGACGAGGCCCGCGCCCGCGCGCTGGACGACGCGCTGGCCAGGGTTCTGGCCACGCCCGAGCGCCCCCGCCGTCCCCGCCCCGACAAGCCCACCGGGCAGGGCGGCAACGCCCACCGCCGCGCCCGCCGCTACAACCGCCAGGGCTGATAACAAAGCGCCGCCCCGCCGCAATCGCGCCGGGGCGGCGCTTTCTGTGTACAGGGTGGAAAACAGAGCGGAATCCGTTTTTGAACAGTTGTTGATTCCGTCGGCATAATCAACAGGTTCCACAAGAATTTGGCCGGAACGTAGGGCAAAAAGTGAAAAATACCGGGAACGGC
>JBJEYG010000393.1:0-42330 GCA_051886555.1 Gemmiger sp. | reverse complement strand
GGGCGTCAAGGGCCTGTATGTGGGCGGCTCCTCCGGCGAGTGCATCTACCAGAGCGTGGCCGACCGCAAGGTGACGCTGGAAAATGTGATGGCCGTGGCCAGGGGCCGGGTGACCGTCATTGCCCATGTGGCCTGTAACAACACCCGCGACAGCGTGGAGCTTGCCGCCCACGCCGAGGCCCAGGGCGTGGATGCCATCGCGGCGATCCCGCCCATCTATTTCCACCTGCCGGAGTACGCCATCGCCGCCTACTGGAACGCAATGAGCGCCGCCGCGCCCAACACCGAGTTTGTCATTTACAACATTCCCCAGCTGGCGGGCACGGCGCTGACCATGCCGCTGCTGAAGGAGATGCTCCGGAACCCCAATGTGGTAGCGGTCAAGAACAGCTCCATGCCGGTGCAGGACATCCAGATGTTCAAGGATGAAGGGATCTCCGCCCGCGGCAAGGACGGCTTTGTGGTGTTCAACGGTCCGGACGAGCAGTTTATTTCCGGCCGGATCATGGGCGCCGACGGCGGCATCGGCGGTACCTATGCCGTCATGCCGGAGCTGCTCCTCAAAGCAGATGCGCTGGTGCGTGCCGGTGAGGTGGACAAAGCCCGCCAGGTGCAGTACGACATCAACCGTATCATCTATGCGCTGTGCGCCTGCCACGGCAACCTGTATGCCGTGATGAAAGGCGTGCTGAAGATCCGCGCCGGGCTTGATCTGGGCGGTGTGCGTGAGCCGCTGCCCAATCTGATCCCGGAGGATATGCCCCAGGTGCGCAAATGCGCCGGCATGATCGACGAAGCCATCGCCCGTGCTGCCGCACTGTAAATTCGCAGAACACAAAGACCCGCCGGCCTGCGCCGGCGGGTCTTTTTTTGGAATTCAGCCTTTGCGGGGCAGGAACCACTCGTCGGTGCGGTGCGCCCGGGTGCCGATGCTGTTGTACTCCAGGTAGAAGTACCCGTGCACCAGCTCGTCCAGGGCGGCGTCGCTTCCGTAGGTGTGTACCGTGCCGTCTGCCGTCATATAATCGTTGGCCGCGGTCTGCACCGGTACCGTCTGCTTCATGTTCAGCAGGTAGCGGTAATGGTCGGACAACGGCAGCCCGGCGGCTTCCACCAGTGTGGGGGCCAGATTGCACAGATCCATACGGTTGTAGGGGTCGTCGGGGGAGGTTCGGCCGGCCGCTTCCAGCGGATAGTTCGCCCAGATGAAATAGGGCGTGCTGCGCTCCAGGATCTGCAGATCGTTGTTGGGGACGGAGTGGTCGGCAATGTGATCCACAAAGCTGGGCGCATGGTCGCCCGCCATGCAGACGATCACCCGGCGTCCGGTCCGCTCATACAGATCGGTGAAATACTGCGTCAGCTCGGCCACGGCGGCGTCGCTCAGATACATGCAGCTGAGAAACTCATCCACCACTTCGTCATATTCGCCGTAGTCGGTGGCGGCATGGACCAGGTCCAGTTCGGCGTCATTCATATCGTAGTCGCCGTGGCTCTGGATGGAAACCAGAAAGGCGAAGCGGGGCTGATCCTCCGGCATGGCCTCATACAGATCCTCCAGCCCGCGGTAGGTGGCGGAGTCGGTCAGGTAGGGGCGGCTGCCGTAGAATTCCTCGTAGGCGAAATCCTCCAGGAAATGGGTGGAGTCAAAGCCCAGCGTCAGCCAGGCGGTGTCGCGCCGGTAGTTGGAGTTGGTGTAGGGATGGGCCGCCAGCGCGGCGTACCCCAGACTTTCCAGATAATTCACCAGGCTGTTGGCGTTGTTCAGGTTCAGCCAGTTGAAGGGCGTGATGCTGGGCATCAGCATCATCGAGTTGGAGGTGAGCATCTCATACTCGCTGGTGTTGGTGCCGCCGCCCACATGGGGGGACACCGTATGGCCATAGATGGCATTGTCCAGATTTTTGGTCACTTCCATAAAGGGCACGTCGGCCTGCAGGTCGGTGACCAGCGACAGGTCATAAAAGCTCTCGGACAGGATCAGCACAATGTCGGGATATTCCTGCTCATCCACCTCGGCGGTGGTGCGGGCATAGTCCCCGGCGGAGGCAACGGCCCGGGCGGCGGCCTCGTCGGAGTAGCCGTCCGGCATCAGGATGGGGTTGGACAGCAGCGTGGCCGATTCGATGGTTCCCGCCAGAAAACCATACTTATAGTAGGTGAGCTGCCAGGCCCAGCCGTAGGTCTGGCCGGGCTTGATGGGGTTGGGGCTGAAATAGCCGAAATACAGGATCGCCGCACAGCCCAGCGCGGAACCGGCCCAGCGCAGGACGCGCTGCTTCCAGGTGGCGCGCGCTTTCACGGCAGGTTTGGAAAACCCGCCGCAGGCCAGCATGCGCTGCAGCCAGGCCAGGCCCAGCACCGGCACATAGGCCAGCAGGATTTTTTTGACCTCCGCCGTCAGATGCAGCGTGTAGGTACCCATCACCTCCGCCGCGGTGCCGATGTTCATCACATCCTGCGGCATCAGAGCGGAGCCGTGCAGCTCGCGGGTGTAGAAATTGACGATGGCCAGGACGGTGAATACCGCGCCCGACAGGCCGGTGGACAAACTCCATTTGCCGCACAGGGCAAACAGGATCAGCGTAACGCAGAAGGCGGTCAGCGCGTTCAGCGGCGCGTATACCGGCCACTGCCCGGCCAGATAGTCGGCGGTGGTGCCGTCGGAAACTTCCAGCTGCCACCGGGCGATGAAAGCCGCCGCCAGCGCCAGCGCAAAGGGCAACACGCTGCGCAGCAAAAACCGCTGCAATGCCGCTTTGCGCTCCGGGGTAAAATACTTTTTTGATTCCATGGGATACCTCAATATGTTTTCCTTATCATGCGTCATTTTTTGACGCATTTTTTATTATAACACAAAAAAATAAGTTGAAAAGCGGCAAAATGAAAAACTGCCCGGGGCAGAATGCTTCGCAAAAGGACTGCGCTGTGTTATAATAAGCAAATACAACAAGGAAGAACAGGAGAACCATCCATGAAAATACCTGCAAAGGGGTTTACCCACGGCGGCAAATTCCACGCCGATGATGTGTTTGCCACCGCGCTGCTGCAGATCGTGCGGCCGGATATCAAAATCAGCCGGGGCTTTACCGTGCCGGACAACTTCAACGGTATCGTGTACGATGTGGGCGGCGGTATGTTCGACCACCACTCCGAACCGCGGGAGGTCCGCCCCAACGGCGTGCCCTACGCGGCGTTCGGTCTGCTGTGGCGGGTGTTGGGCGCGCAGCTGGTGGGGGAGCATCAGGCCCGCCTGCTGGACGAGAACTTCATTCAGCCGCTGGATCTGAACGACAATACCGGCGAACAGAACTCGCTGGCGGATGCCATCGGCAGTTTCAACCCGGTGTGGGACGGGAAAGCCGATCCGGACGAATGCTTCTGGCGGGCGGTGCCTTTTGCAAAAACGGTGCTGGAAAATGAGATCGCCGCAGCCAACGCCGTGAACCGTGCCGACGAGACGGTGCAGCGCGCCTACAAAAAGGCGAAGGACGGCATCGTGATCCTGCCCGCATATATGCCGTGGAAAAACGGCCTGTACAAAACCGACGCGCTGTTTGTAGTGTATCCCAGCCAGCGGGGCGGATGGAGCGCCCAGTGCGTTACCGATCACCGCACCAAGCGCAGCAAGCAGCCCTTCCCGGCGGCGTGGGCGGGGCGCCCGGAGGAGGAATTGCGGGAAAAAAGCGGCCTGGCGCTGAAATTCTGCCATGCCAGCCGCTTCCTGGTCACCGCCGAAACCAAAGAGGACGCCATCGCGGCCTGCCGCTATACCCTCAAAGCGGCCGGCCGCCCGGTGAGCGGGGAATGAGCGCCGCACGGGGCGTTGCACCCAGCACGGCGGCCGACCGTCTGCCCGAACCGGCTGCGGCCTACGCCTACATGGTGCGCTGCGCGGACGGCAGCCTGTATTCCGGCTGGACCAACGACCTGGCCCGGCGGATGCGCGCCCATCGCAGCGGCCGCGGCGCAAAATACACCCGCGCGCACGGCGCGGCCCGGCTGGCCTACGCGGAGCGCTGCGCGGACAGAAGCGCTGCCATGCGCCGTGAAGCGGCGCTGAAAAAACTGACCAAAGCGGAAAAAGAGCAGCTGGCGGCGCAGTGGCGGCAGCAGAGCCATCCCCGCATCCGGATGGCCACGCCGGATGACGCGGCTGCGGTGGTCGCGCTGTACAACTGGTATGTGACCCACAGTACCGCGACCTTTCAGTATCCCACCTCCACCGAGCAGGAGTACCGGGAAAATATTGCGGCCGTACTGACGCGCGCCCCGTTTCTGGTGGCGTACAGCCCCGACGGCATGCTGCAGGGGTATGCCTGCGCCCACCCCTGGCGCAGCCGCGAAGCGTTTTCCTGGGATGTGGAAACGACCATCTATCTGGCGCCCGACTGCGTGGGGTTCGGCCTGGGGCGGCGGCTGTACCGGACGCTGCTGGAAATCCTGACCGCGCAGGGGTACTACAACGCCGTTGCACTGGTGGCGCACCCGAACCCGCCGTCGGAGGCTTTTCACAAGGCAATGGGGTTTGTGCGCTGCGGCATGGAGCCGCGCATCGGCTACAAATTCGGCCGGTGGCTGGACTTGGGCTGCTGGGTGCTGCCGCTGAACGACGGCACCGGCGAGCCGGAACCGGTGCGCTTTGCACCGGACGCTGAAGCGGTGAGGGCGGCCCTGGCGGAAGGAAATCAGGGCATGTAACGCGCGAGGAAGCAAACGGCACGCTCTAACGCGGGAGCGCGCCGCGTCATAGAATTAGCCCGGACCGGGGGATATATCCCCCGGTCCGGGCTGGTTTTATGTGGAATTTTTGCGCTGCAAATTCATCCCCGCGGCTTCAGTTTGTTTTTCAGCGGAATCAGCCACCGCTCCTTCTTTTGCTGGCGTTTCAACGCCCGCTGACACTGTTCCGGCGTGGTACGCAGCCAGAACCAGCGGCGTTTCTGCCCGGTATTTTCCAAACCCCGCCATCTGCGGGCGTCTGCGGAGATCCCGGCACAGAAAATTTTCCAGACATCCGGCGGGAATTCCTTCTTCCGGAAATACAGTTTTTCGGTGTTGGCAAGCAGCGTATCCATCGACCAGACGGCCAGATCCCGCCTACCCACGGACAGGCAAAAGTCGATCCGATCCCGCATGGCGTCCAGACTGTCCAGCGTATGCAGGTCAACGGTGCCCGCCGTGATGCTTCCGGGGCGCTGGCGATAAAAATAAAGCGGTTCGTGGATCCATGCCAGCCGCTCCGCTTCCCAGAACAGCCGATGCGCCGCGAACTCGTCCTCATGGCGCCGCCCGGCCGGGTACCGGATCTGCCGAAACAGCTCTGTTTTGTACAGTTTATTCCAGGCGACCACCAGCTCCTCCGTGATGCCCCGAAACACCGTATCCCGATCCATCTGCGTGCATTCCGGCTGATCCGGCGGCGCGGGGAGTTCCTGCGGGTTTTCAAACGGGAAGAAATCACATTGGACCAACGGTACGCCGTATTCGACCATGACCCGGTACAGCTTTTCATAGCATGTCGGGTGCAGCAGATCGTCGCTGTCCACAAACGCGAGCAGCGGGCCGCTTGCCGCGTCGATCCCCGCGTTTCTTGCCATGGAAAGGCCCTGGTTGCTTTGGTGGATCACCCGGATGCGGGGATCCCGTTTCGCCCAGCGATCGCACAGGGCCCCGGAGCCGTCGGTGCTGCCGTCGTCCACCAGGATGATCTCCAGCTGGCGGTAGGTCTGCGCGACAATGCTCTCAACACAGGGATCCAGATACGCCGCTACCTGATAGACCGGCACAACAACGGAAATCAGTGGATCCATTTCGCCCTCCTACATGGTTCTTAACAGTTGTCTCAGCAAGGAGAGCCGGCCCTTTTTCCAAAGGTGAGCGGCCAGCTTTCCCTTTTTTCCGGCCTCATCCGGCGGGTTCTGAATGCTCCAGGCATACCGGGGCTGGCTTTGCAGAATGCGCACATAACCGGCAAATTCGCCACCGGTTCCGGAGGCGGCTGCCCGCAGGACAGAGAGCGTTTTTCCGTATTCCCACAGCCGGTATGCGGTTTCCTCCGCGCCAAGCGCATGGCGGTGGAAAAATTCGTACTGCGTTTGGAGCAGGGCGCATTCGTCCCGGCACGCGGATTCGCTGAAATGGTGCATGGCGGAACCCGAATGCCGGCGGTAGTGGTAGCCGACTTCCGGGACGACCGAAATCATTCTGCTGTGAGAAAGGTAGCCCATTGTGAAACAGGCATCCTCCCCTCGGCCCATTCCGGGCGTGAATTGCAGATGGTTCTCCCGGATGATGGAGGAACGGAAAAGCTTGTTCGACACGGAACTGGTATAAACATGAAACAGATACCGGGACGGTTGGATTTGCAGCCGGGCCACGGGAATGGTTTCCCGCTTTAAGGCCAGCCCCTGGTCGTCTTCCATGGCGCACAGGGCCATATCCACATTGTCGTCGAAGGCTTCCCGCAGGTGCGCCAGAAAGAAAGGCTCGACCCAGTCGTCCGCGTCCACAAAGGCAAGAAAATCGCCCGCAGCGGCCTGGATCCCCGCATTCCTTGCCCGGGATACACCGCCGTTTTGCTGATGGATGACGCGGACCTGGCGGTAGCTGCGGGCATAGGCGTCACACAGCGCGGGACTTCCGTCTGTGCTTCCGTCGTCCACCAGAATGATTTCCGTCTTTTGAAATGTCTGTGCAGTCAGGCTGGCGATACAGGCGGGCAAATACCGCTCCGCCTGAAACACGGGTACGATCACCGAAATCACAATGCTCTCCTGTGAAATAAATTGGATAAAAAATGTCGGATTTTCAGGTCTGCGCGGTGCACCGGTTCAAATCTGCGCCTGCCAACGAGCTGATAGATGCGCCGGTCCCGTTTCTCACCGTTGCTCAGCCGTTCGGGCTCCTCCTCCAATGGCTCGGACGCCCAGGGGCTCGCCTGAAAGCAGCGCATCCACAGCGGCGCAGCCGGATCGGTTGCGCCGCGGTACCAGGGACGAACCAGCAGGCTGCAGGTGTTGTAGTGAACGAACACGGGATCGGCGGTACAGGCATCCACATCCTGCGCCGTATAGCTGCACAGTGCGGTGTCCTCCAGAAGATTCTGCAGATCCGGCAGACGGAGCGCGCGAAACCAGCTGGTGAGGTTATAGCGGAGCGGCAAAAGACAAATGCGGCCCTCAAACATCAGGTTGATGATGTCCTGATCCGCCATCGGGTAGATCTGCCCGGAGCGGAGCCAGGTTTCGGGCCACCCGGCGCAATAATCCGACCGCCAGGCGTCCATGTCGATCAACAGCACGCCCGCATTGCAGTAAGGCGATCCGGGCTTCAACCCCAGCGTTTGGCGGTAGCCGGTTGTCACGCAGTCTTCCACGGCAGCCAGCGGCTGGCCGCCCATTTCCTGTGAGAACAATGCGCTGCAATCGTTTGCGGCAACCACATCTCCGTCCAGATACAAAACACGGTGCACCGATTCGGGCAGAAGCTCCGGCAAAAATAACCTTGCCCATGTGGCGTAGGTGGGAATATCCCCCCACATTTTTTGCCCCATCGCATGGACGGTGCCAAGAAACGGCCTTGCGTCCAAAAATGAGATCTGCGCACCCCAATCGCCGGCGATCTGCCGAAGAAGGCGCTGGTTCGCCGGGCAGATCCCCGCGTCCAGAATGTAAAGCGACACACGGCCGCGCGGACAATGGCTCAAAACGGACAGTATGCTGACACCGGTCTGCATACAAAAATTGTCATCGGTTGCATAGCAGATATTCATACCAAACCTCTGGATATCACCCTGAAAAGTCCCCTCTGAAAACAAATACCAATAATAAAAACGATTGTTTTTATCCGGCACATTATACCACACGCGGGGCTGCTTTTCAACGCGCGCCGGCGTGCCTTTCTGTGAAAAAACCACCCGGCAAACGCAGGGCGGTTCCCGAATGAAAATTCTCCAGTGAAGGCGTAAGCCCTCACTGGAGAATTGGCGCAGACGGTGGGATTCGAACCCACGTGACATTGCTGTCAAATTGATTTCGAGTCAATCTCGTTACGACCGCTTCGATACGTCTGCCTATAAAGTTTTCCGCGCGGCTGGCTGCGGCGCCTCACGATGGCTTCGTGGTATGCCGTCCATAGTATTATATCAAACCCAAAGCGCCGCGTCAAATTTTTTCACGCATTTTCCGCCCCCGGATCAGAACAGCTTCTGCCTGCGCACCGGCTGCGGGTTGAAGGGGGAGTCCTCATGATGGCGGCGGATGAACACCATCAGCGTTTTTTTGGAGGTGCCTTTGCCCTTGGCTTTGGGGACCGTGTGGAAGGTCTGGGTGATGTTATAGTACCCCTGCATGTGCTGCACCAGATACTGCGCCACCGCGGGCAGGCAGTCGGTATCCTCAATATTTTCATAATTGTAATCGGCATAGAAGAACTCGGTCGGTTCGCCGTTCACCACCAGTACGATGCCGCACTCGTCCAAACGGACCTCATCCACCACCGACTGCTTCAGCCCTGCCGTGCCGCATTCACTGGCAAGCTGTGCCGCGCGTTCCCGCTGAGCCAGCGGCACGCTCTGCGGGTCCAGCCGCTCGGTGCCGCGCTGGCCAATCTCCATTAAAATATCCCGCATCATACGGCTTTCCAGCAGCGGGCGGATCTTTTCCTTCGCCCGCGCCTCGCCGGTTTTGGTCTGAATCACATTCAGCAGTCCCATGTCCTTCTCCTCCTGCGCAACGCCCGGCCGGGGGCGTTCCTTTTTGATTATAACATATCTGCTGCACGGCAGAAAGATGTCCCCGGCGAAAACTTTTCGCCGGGGACCGGAATCACTGCCCTGCCAGCAGAATGGCCAGAACGGCCTTCTCCACATGCAGGCGGTTTTCTGCTTCCTCAAAAATTTCATCCGCGTGGGCTTCCATCACCTCGTCGGTGATCTCCTCACCGCGGTGGGCGGGCAGCGGGTGTTGCACCATGCAGCCCGGATGGGCCAGCCGAAGCAGCGCCGAACTTACCTGGTAACCGGCGAAATCGCGGCGCCGGCGCTCGGTTTCCCGCTCCATGCCCATGCTGATCCACACGTCGGTAAACAGCACGTCGGCGTCCTTTGCCGCCTCGGCCGGGTCGGTGGTCAGACGGAACCGGTCGCCGTACTGTTTTGCAAAGAACAGCACATCGGCGGAGGGACGGTACCCCCTGGGGCAGGCGATCGTGAAGGACATACCCATCATGAGGCAGCCGACGATCAGGCTGTTGGCCATGTTGTAGCCGTCGCCGACAAAGCCTACGCGCAGGCCCTCCAGTTTGCCGTAATGCTCACGCACCGTCATCAGGTCGGTAAGCACCTGCAGCGGGTGAGCATAGTCGGTCATGCCGGAGATCACCGGCACGCCGCTCCACCGGGCAAGTTCCTCCAGGTCGGCCTGCTTGAAGGTACGGCAGACGATGGCGTCATAATAGCGGCCAAGCGTGCGAGCGGTATCGCGCACCGGTTCCCCGCGGGAGGATTGCAGCTCGGTGCCGGCGTTCAGATAGGTGCCCAGGCCCCCCATCTGGTAGACGCCCACCTGCAGGCTGGTGCGGGTGCGGGTGGAGGCTTTGCCGAAGATCAGCGCCACTGATTTGCCCGCCAGATACTGCGGGTTCTGCCCCTGCTTGCGCAGACGCTTGAGGGTGTCGGCCACGTCCAGAATATGCCGCAGTTCCTCCGGCGAGAGGTCGCGCAGTTTCAACAGATGTTCCAAAACTTATTCCTCCGTTTTTGGGGTCATGCCGCCGAGCACCTTTCCCAGAACGTGCAGCGCCCGCTCCACATCATCGGGCGTCAGGATCAGCGGCGGCAGCAGGCGCAGGCGGTCTTTGGCGGTCAGCACCAGCAGGCCCTGCTGTTCGCAGGCCCTGCGCACGTCGGCCGCCCGGATGCCGGCTTCCAGCGAAACGCCCACCATCAGCCCCAGACCGCTGACACCGGTGACATGGGGCAGCTGCGCCAGCCCGGCACGCAGCTGCACCGCGCGGGCATTGACGTTTTCCAGAAACGCATTGTCCATGCGCTCCACCACCGCTACGGCGCCGGCGCACACCACCGGATTGCCGCCGAAGGTGGAACCGTGGCTGCCGGGGCCCATGCAGGCGGCGACCTTTTCGCAGGCGAGCACGGCGCCGATGGGCAGTCCGCCGCCCAGGCCCTTGGCCAGCGACACCACATCCGGCTGAATGCCGTAGTGCTGGCAGGCCAGGAAGGTGCCGGTGCGGCCCACGCCGGTCTGCACCTCGTCGTCCAGAATCAGAATGTCGTGGGCGGCGCAGTAATCGGCGACCTTGTGGACGTAATCCGCATCCAGGGCGTTGACGCCGCCCTCGCCCTGTACCATCTCCATGATCACGGCGCAAACCGTGTCGTCCACAGCGGCGGTGAAGGCGTCGAAATCATTGGCGGGCACATAGTCAAACGCGCCGGGGAACGGCCCGAAATCGTGGTGGAACACATCCTGGCCGGTGGCGGTCAGCGTGGCCAGCGTGCGGCCGTGGAAGGAGTTGGTCAGCGACAACACCTTGCTGCGGCCCTCGCCGTAATGGGTTACGCTGTACTTGCGGGCGCATTTGATGGCGCCCTCGTTGGCCTCCGCGCCGGAATTGCCGAAGAATACCTGCGCCATACCGGTGCGGCGGCAAAGCAGTTTGGCCAGCTTGCCGCAGGGGGCGGTGTAGTACAGATTGGAGGTGTGCTGAAGGGTGTTGAGCTGGGCGGTGACGGCGCCGATCCAGCCGGCGTCGGTGAACCCCAGACTATTGACGCCGATACCGGAGGTGAAGTCCAGATACTGCTTGCCGTCGGCGTCCACGACGGTCATGCCGTGGCCGTGGTGCAGCGCGATGGGGCTGCGGGCATAGGTGTGCATGACGTATTTATCGTCACGTTTGATGACTTTTTTGGTGTCCATTGCAAAACTCCTTCCTCAGCGGCTGCCGCGGCGGTAGAACAGCGTGCCGGAACCGCGGTCGGAGAACATCTCCAGCAGCACCGAATGGGGCACGCGCCCGTCGATGATGACCGCTTCATGTACGCCCTGGTAGATGGCGTCCGCCATGCCCTCGATTTTGGGCAGCATACCGCCGCTGATAACGCCTGCGGCCTTGTAGCCGTCGATCTCCGAAACTTCCACTTCGGAAATCAGGGTGGAATCGTCGTCCTTGTCGTACAGCAGACCGACAATGTCCGTCATGGAGACGAGCTTTTCGGCCCGCAGCGCAATGGCGATGGCAGCGGCAGCGGTGTCGGCGTTGATGTTGTAGGGAATGCCGTTTTCATCCATGCCGACGGTGGCGATGACGGGGATGAAGCCGTCCGCCAGCAGATGTTCGATCAGTGTGGTGTCCACCTGTTCGATGTTGCCCACATACCCCAGATCCATATCGGTTTTGCGCGAGCAGGTGATGGTGTGGCCGTCCATGCCGCACAGCCCGACGCCGCGGCCTTTGAGCAGCGCCACCAGATCCTTGTTGACCTGACCGGCCAGAACCTGCTGAACGATGGCCATTGTCTCCTCGTCGGTGTAGCGCAGGCCGTTGACGAATTTGGATTCCTTGCCCACCTTTTTCAGCATCTGGTTGATGGCCGGGCCGCCGCCGTGTACCAGCACCACCCGGACGCCCAGCAGCGTCAGCGTGACCAGGTCGTTCATAACGGCCAGTTTCAGCGTATCGTTGACCATGGCGTTGCCGCCGTATTTGATGACCAGCGTTTTGCCGTGGTATTTTTGAATGTAGGGCGTTGCTTCGGAAAAAAGCAGCGCCATTTCTTCGTTTTTCATAGGAATGCTCCTCTGGTTGATGGTTGGCTGAATCGGCGCGGCGGGCCGGAAAGCACCGGCCGCGCGGGGATGGGGGCTTTCGCCGGACGGATCAGGTGCGGTAATCGCCGTTGATCCGGACGTAATCGTAGGTCAGGTCGCAGCCCCAGGCCTTGCCGGAGGCGGTGCCGGTGCCCATGTCCACCTTCACAAGGATGTCATGCTCGCCCAGTACCTTGTATGCTTCCTCCTCGCTGAAGGGGTGGTAGGCGGCGTTTTCACAGACGAACACTTCGCCCGCCGCGCTGGCGATGCGCACCGACACCTTGTCGACGGAAAAGTCGCCGGGGGTGTACCCGATGGCGCACAGGATGCGGCCCCAGTTGGCGTCGCGGCCGAACACCGCCGCCTTGAACAGGTTGGAGCACACCACGCTTTTGGCCACGGCGCGGGCGGTGGCATGGTCGGGGGCGGAAGTCACCTCGCAGGTGATCAGATGGGTAGCGCCCTCGCCGTCGCTGGCGTGCAGCGCGCACATGTGCCCGGCCACTGCGCCCAGCGCCGCCAGGAACTTTTCGTACTCAGGGCCTTCGCTCTCCACCGGCGCATTGCCCGCCAGACCGGAAGCCAGCAGCAACAGCGTATCGTTGGTGGAGGTGTCCAGATCGACGCTCATCTGGTTGTAGGTGGTGGGAACCACCGCTTGCAGCGCCTTTTTCAGCATTGCGGGGCTGACGGCCGCGTCGGTGGTGTAGAAAGCCAGCATGGTGGCCATGTTGGGTGCGATCATGCCGCTGCCCTTGCCGATGGCGCCCAGCCGGCAGGTTTTGCCGCCCAGCTCAAACTCGATGGCGTATTCCTTTTCGTAGGTATCGGTGGTCATGATGGCTTTCGCCGCCAGATTGCTGCCCTGAGGAGTAGCCTCCAGCGCACGGGCGGCAGCGGGAATGCCCGCCGCAAACGGGTCGATGACCATCGGCTGACCGATCACGCCGGTGGAAGCAGGCAGCACGTCGCCGGCGCAGACGCCCAGCTCCTTCGCCGCGATCTCGCAGCACGCGTTGGCCAGATCCACGCCGTTGGCGGCGCAGGTGTTGGCGTTGCCGCTGTTGACAAGAATGGCCTGGGCGTAGCCGTCGGCCAGATGGGCGCGGTCCACCTTGATGGGGGCGCCGTACACCTTGTTGGTGGTGAATACGCCCGCCGCCGCGCAGCGCACGTCTGCCTTGATGATGGCAAGGTCCAGCTTGCCGGGGTTGTGGCGGATGCCGGCATGCACGCCGGCAGCCGAAAAGCCTCTGGCGGCGCAGACGCCGCCTTCAATGACGTTGTATTCCTTCATGTTCTTTTCCTCTTTCCCACGATTCCCCTGCGGGGAAGTTCAGTATTCCAGCCCTGCCGTCTCGGGCAGGCCCAGCATCAGGTTCATGCACTGCACCGCCGCGCCCGAGCTGCCCTTGCCCAAGTTGTCGAACAGGCTGATCAGCAGCATCTGGCTGCCGTCCGGAGAGACCGTGGTGTAGATCTCCAGGCTGTCCTTGCCGGACAGCGTGTTCGCCGGCAGAAAAGCGGGCGCCTCCCCCAGCGGATGCACGGTCACCAGCGGCTCGCCCGCGTAATAGCCGGCCAGTGCGCCGGCGATCTCGCCGGCGGTGCGGCCTGCCAGATCCAGCCGCAGCGGGACGGTCACTTCCATACCGCTGTAATAGTCGTCCACCACCGGGCAGAACACCGGCGGCGCGCTCAGCCCGGAGACCGCCTGCATCTCCGGCAGATGCTTGTGATGCAGCGTCAGGGCGTAAGGGCGGGGGCTGTCATAGGCGGCGTCCCGCGCCGGGTCGGTGTACTGGGCGATGCCGCTCTTGCCGGCGCCGGAATAGCCCGACAACCCGCAGCAGGTAAAAGGATAATCCGGCCGCAGCACGCCGGTGCGCACCAGCGGGGCCGCCAGCGTGATAAAACCGGTGGCGTAGCAGCCGGGCACCGCCACGCGGTTGGCGGCGCGTATCGCTTCGCGGCTGCCGTGCAGTTCGGGCAGACCGTAAACCCAGTCCGCCGCGGTACGGTGCGCGGTGGAAGTGTCCAGCACGCGCACGCCGGGGCGCAGCAGCGGCACAACCTCCCGGGCGGCGTCGTCCGGCAGACAAAGAAACGCCAGATCGGCGCTGTTGATGGCCTGCGCGCGGGCGTGCAGGTCCTTACGGCCCTCCCCGCTGATGGTCAGCAGTTCAAATTCCGGCCGGGCGGCCAGACGGTCGGCAATGCGCAGGCCGGTGGTGCCGGCGCTGCCGTCAATAAAAATTTTGTATTTTGCCATGTTCAGCTCTCCAATCTGGCGCGCACATCGGCCACCTGCCGCAGTACGCTGGCTTTGGTGGGGCCGCCGTAGCTGGTACGGCCCTCGCAGCAGGCGGTCAGGTCGATGGCGTCGTACACATCCTCGCCGAAAACGGGGCTGAAACTGCGGAACTCGTCCGGCGTCAGCTCCTCCAGCGTTTTGTCGTGCGCAATGCACCAGGCAACCATGCTGCCGGTGCATTTGTAGGCGTCGCGGAAGGGCACGCCCTTCTTGGTCAGGTAGTCGGCGCAGTCGGTGGCGTTGATAAAGCCCCTGGCGGCTGCGCGGCGCATATTCTCCGGCAGGGGAGTCATGGTGGCCAGCATGGGGGTGACGGTTTTCAGGCACAGGGCCAGCGTGTCCACCGCGTCAAAAATGGCTTCTTTGTCCTCCTGCATGTCCTTGTCGTAGGCCAGGGGGATTCCCTTCATCATGACCAGCAGCGTGTTCAGGTCGCCGTACACGCGGCCGGTTTTGCCCCGGATCAGTTCGGTGACGTCGGGATTTTTCTTCTGCGGCATGATGGAGGAGCCGGTGGTGAAAGCGTCGTCCAGTTCGATGAACTTGAATTCCCAGCTGCACCACAGAATAATCTCCTCCGACAGGCGGGACAGGTGCATCATGCAGGTGGAAACGGCGGCGGCCAGCTCAATGCAGAAATCCCGGTCGGATACGCCGTCGATGGAATTGGCGCAGGGAGCGTCAAAGCCCAGCTCGGCGGCGGTGTAGAAGCGGTCCAGCGGATAGGTGGTGCCGGCCAGCGCGCCGGAGCCAAGCGGGCACTCGGCGTTCATGCGGCGGGTGGCGTCCTGAAAACGGCCCAGATCGCGCAGCAGCATCCAGGCATAGGCCATCAGCTGGTGGCCGAAGGTCACCGGCTGGGCGCGCTGCAGATGGGTATAACCGGGCATCACATAGCCGGCGCACTGCTCGGCCTGGGTGCAGAGCACGCCGATCAGCTCCTTCAGCTGAGCCTGCAGACTCTCGCTGGCTTCACGCAGATTCAGACGGATGTCCAGCGCCACCTGATCGTTGCGACTGCGGCCGGTATGCAGCCGCTTGCCGGCGTCGCCGATGCGGGCGGTGAGCGTCTGTTCCACAAAAGTGTGCACATCCTCGGCGGTGGGGTCGATGGGCAGCGCGCCGCTTTCCACATCCGCAAGAATTCCGGCCAGCCCGGTGCGGATGTCCTCGGCGTCCTGCGCGGGGATGATGCCCTGGCGGCCCAGCATGGCCGCGTGGACCATGCTGCCCTGCACGTCCTGCGGCAGCATGCGCGCATCAAAACGGATGCTGGAATTGAAATCGTTGACGCGGCTGTCCACCGCTTTGGACGAACGTCCCTGCCAGAGTTGGGGCATAGTGACCTCCCTGTTGTTGCCCGGCGTTTTGCACAAAAACGCGCCGGTTGTTTTACCACAAATGCCGCCGGGGGCATCGCCCCCGACGGCCGTACGTTCAAATGGTGTGTCTCAGTCCTCTTTGGGCCACTTCTTGGCCAGCTTGGCGCGCTCGGCAATGGGCAGGCCAAACAGGTTGATGAAACCGGCGGAGTCGGCCTGGTTGTAGTCCTCGTCCTCGCCGAAGGAAGCGGTCTGCTCATCATACAGGCTGTACGGGCTGGTGACGCCGGCGTTGATCATGTTGCCCTTGTAAAGCTTCAGCGTCACATCGCCGGTGACGGTCTGCTGCAGGCTGTCGGTGAAGGCGCAGATGGCCTCGCGCAGCGGGGTGAACCACTGGCCGTTGTAAACGATGTCGGCCATCTTCTGGGCGACGATCTCCTTGAAATGGAAGCTTTCCTTGTCCAGGGTGATGGTCTCCAGCACGTTGTGTGCTTTGTACAGGATGGTGCCGCCGGGCGTTTCGTACACGCCGCGACTCTTCATGCCCACCAGGCGATTCTCGACGATGTCCAGCAGGCCGATGCCGTTGGCGCCGCCCACCTTGTTCAGGTACTCGATCAGCGCAACGCCGTCCATCTCCTGGCCGTCCACCGCGGTGGGAATGCCCTTCTCAAAATGGATCTTCACATAGGTGGGGGTATCGGGCGCCTGCTCGGGGCTGACGCCCAGCTCCAGGAAACCGGGCTTGTTGTACTGCGGTTCGTTGGAGGGGCTTTCCAGATCCAGACCCTCATGGGACAGGTGCCACAGGTTCTTGTCCTTGGAATAGTTGGTCTCGCGATTGATTTTAAGGGGGATGTTGTGGGCCTCGGCGTAGTCGATCTCCTCGTCGCGGCTCTTGATGTCCCACTCACGCCAGGGGGCGATGATCATCATGTCGGGAGCGTAGGCTTTCAGCGTCAGCTCAAAGCGCACCTGGTCGTTGCCCTTGCCGGTGCAGCCGTGGCAGATGGCGTCCGCGCCCTCCTTGATGGCGATTTCCGCCAGCGCCTTGGCGATGCAGGGACGGGCGTGGCTGGTGCCCAGCAGGTAATCCTCATATTTGGCGTCCGCCTTCAGGCAGGGCCAGATGAATTCTTCCACATATTCCTTTTTCAGATCCAGCACATACAGCTTGGACGCGCCGGTCTTTTTGGCCTTTTCCTCCAGGCCTTCCAGCTCGGTGCCCTGGCCCACGTCGCCCGACACGGCGATCACTTCGCAGTTGTTATAGTTCTCCTTCAGCCAGGGAATGATGATGGAGGTGTCCAGGCCGCCGGAGTAGGCCAGAACGACTTTCTTAATGTCTTCCTTTTTCTTTTTCATGATCGTTTCCTCTCTTATACCGGATTGAATTCCCACGAGTGAATAAATATTCATTTCATGCTTAACATTATAAGCCGCCCCAGAGAAAAAACAAGATGGGATTCTCCCCAAAAGATTGTCAACAGACCCCCGCACGTTTTGTATGGTTTGCGGACAAGAGCGGGCCGCACGGAGAAGGGACATGAATTGATATTCATTTTGATGCATATTTTTTCAAAATAAAACCCCGCCTGCGCATAAAAGTACAGGCGGGGGGCAGCAAAGTGAACCCGGCGGGGGACATAAGCTGCCGGAACATTCAGGCGCCCGGCGGCCTGCGCATAAAAGCGCAGGCGGGCTTAGCGGGGGCGGAAACCGTCAGGTGCCCTGGGCGTCCGCGATGGCCTTGGTCGCCTGCACGGTGCCGTGGGGATGGTGCGGGGGCGCATAGATGGTGTAAATCTTCAGCGGCTCCCGTCCGATGTTGGTAATGTTATGCCACGTGCCGGCGGGGACGATGACGGCGTAACGGCCGTCCACCTCCTGCCGGGTGGTCAGTTCATTCTGGGAAGGCCCCATCTGCACCAGACCCAGACCGCTCTCAATGCGGAAGAACTGGTCGGTTTCGGGATGGACCTCCAGGCCGATCTCACCCCCGGCGGGAATGCTCATCAGCGTGGTCTGCAGGTAGTCGCCCGTCCACAGGGCGGTGCGGTAATTGGGGTTCTCTTTGGTGATGCGGTCGATGTTGACCACCAGCGGGTCGGGACCATAGTCTTTCAACTGTGTCGTGCTCATTGGCAATACCTCCTTTGCATGGCACTGCACCATTCTATGCCGCGTGCCGGCGGAGGTTACTGCGCAAGCGTCCCCGCGGCGCTCAGAGACGCACCATGTCGCGGGTGATGGAGGCAAGGTCTTTGGCGCCGCACATGGCCATGGTATCCTCCAGCTCGCCGGTAAGCTGATCCACATAGGCCTGTACGCCCTCCCGGCCGCCGCCGTACACGGCGGTGACAAAGGGACGGGCGATGAGCGCCGCGTCGGCGCCCAATGCCAGCGCCTTGAACACGTCCACGCCGGTGCGGATGCCGCCGTCCACCAGAACGGCCGCGCGCCCGCCCACCGCAGCGGCGATCTCGGGCAGTACTTCGGCGGTGGCGGGGGTCTGATCCAGCACGCGGCCGCCGTGGTTGGACACCACAATGGCGCACGCGCCTGCCTGCACCGCTTTCTCGGCCCCGCGGACTGTCATGACACCCTTGACGAGGAAGGGCACGCCGGCGTCTGCGATGATGGCGGCCAGTTCCTCCGTGGTTTTGCTGCCGGCGGGCGGATTGAGATTTTTCAGAAAGGGCAGACCTGCCGCGTCAATGTCCATGGCGGCGGCAAACGCGCCGGAACCACGCACCAACGCCATCTTTTCGGAAACGGTGGCGGCGTCCCAGGGCTTTACGGTGGGAATGCCGTAGCCGCCGGCGTTCTTTACCGCCTGGCAGGCGGCCACCATCACGGCGGGGTTGGTGCCGTCGCCCGTAAAGGCGGCGATGCCGCTTTCCCGGCAGGCGGGCACCAGAATGTCATTGTAGGCCAGATCGTCGTACTTTTTGCCGTAGTGCAGCTGCACCGCGCCCACCGGCCCCGCGAATACCGGAAGCCGGAAGGTGCGCCCGAACAGAGAAAGCGTGGTGTCCGGCCGACCGCCTGCACAGATGGTATCCATATTCACCCGCACGGCGCGCCATGCGTCATAGTTGCGGATGGCCACATCGCCCACGCCCTTGGCGCCGGGGCCGGGAATGGTGTTGCGGCAGCCGCGTCCGTCGCACACGGGGCATACCCGGCAGGGGCCCATCTGCCCTTTTGCGGATTCCAGTACTTGCTGATACGTCATGATTCCCATCCTCTTTCTTTGCATGATGATGTCATTGTAGACCATTTTGGAAGGGTCCGCAAGATGGGTCGCACCGCAGATCCAGTGCGGCCGCTTCGCCCACCAGGATCACGGCGGGCGCCTGCGCCCCGGCCGTGCGCGCCCGGGCGGCCAGTTCGCACAGCGGCGCGCGGACGGTCGTACCGCTGCCGCAAACCACGGCGGAAGGGGTGCCGCGCGGTTTGCCGGCGGCCATCAGCCCGGCGGCAATGCCCTCCAGCCGGGAAAGACCCATCAGAAACACCAGCGTACCGTGCAGCGCGGCCAGCGCTTCGTACGGTTCGGCGGGCTCGCCCGCGGCGGTGTGCCCGGCAATGACGTGAAAGCTGCGGCTGACGCCCCGGTGGGTGACGGGGATGCCCGCCTGCTCCGGTACGGCGACAGCCGACGTGACGCCCGGCACCACGCCGAACGGAATGCCCGCCGCCGCAAGGGCCTGCGCTTCCTCGCCGCCGCGGCCGAACACAAAGGGGTCGCCGCCTTTCAGGCGCACCACCGTTTTGCCGGCGCGGGCAAGACGGATGAGCAGTCCGTTGATGTCCTGCTGCGGGGTGGAATGGCCGCCGCCCCGTTTGCCCACCGGCCAGCGCTCGGCGTGGGGCGCCTCCTCCAGCAGGGCGGGGGCCACCAGATCGTCGTATACCACAGCGTCGCAGGCGCGCAGCAGCCGCACGCCCCGCAGCGTGATCAGGTCGGCCGCGCCGCAGCCCGCGCCCACCAGATCCACCCGCCCGGCGGGCAGGGGACACCGGACCAGCGCGCGGGTCTCCGCCTCCGTCAGCGGGCGGGCGCAGGCCATGCAGGCCCGGAACAGCGCCGCGAACACATCGGCGCGGCGGGACTCGTCCGCCACGGCGGCCCTGACGGGTGCGCGCTGCGCGGCCAGATAGCTTAAAATGGCGGCAAAGGATTCCTCCGGCGGCAGCGCGGCCTCCACCGTCTGTTTGACATACACCGCTGCCGTGGGGCTGGCCCCGCCGGTGGAAATGCCGATGGACAGCGGCCCGCGGCGTACCAGCGCCGGAAACAGAAAGGTGCAGGCGTCCGGATCGTCCACCGCGTTGACCGGCAGGTTCGCAGCCCGGCACAGCTCGGATACCTGCCGGTTGAGCGCCCGGTCGCCGCTGGCGGCGATGACCAGCGTGCGCCCGGCTTCGTCACCGGGGCAGAAATCGCGCCGCACCCGCGCCACGCGGCCGGCGGGCAGGGCGCCGAATTCCGGCAGAAACTCCGGCGCGACGACCGTGATGCGCGGGCCATAGGGCAACAGCTTTTGCACTTTGCGCAGCGCCACCGCGCCGCCGCCTACCACCAGGCAGTCGGCGCCGTCCAATTCAACAAACAGTGGAAAATAAGCCATGATGCGCCCCCGTTTCCTCTTCAGTCAAAATAGTACCGCCAGCCGTCGCCGCCCTGCACCCGGTGCATCGCCACACCGAACGCCTCGTCCAGCAGACCGCTTTCGTACAGCCGCTCCGGCGTGCCGCAGAATTTCAGCTCGCCGTCCGCCAGCAGTGCCACCCGGTCGGCGGCGCGCAGCGCCAGGCACAGATCATGGCTCACCAGGCAGACCGCACGGCCCCGTTCCGCCAGCGCGCGGGCGGTGTGCATCACTTCCAGCTGATGGCGGGCGTCCAGCCAGGTGGTCGGCTCGTCCATGAACACCGTCCCGGCCTGTTGGGCCAGCGCCATTGCCAGGTAAATTTTCTGCCGCTGACCGCCGCTCAGCTCCGGCATGGGGCGGTCGGCCAGCGCCCGGGCGTCCGCTTCGTCCAACGCGCTGTCCACGATCTCATAGTCCGTCTTGCGGTAATGGCGCGGAAACGCCAGATAGGGGAACCGCCCGTGCAGCACCATGCGGCGCGCCTGAATGTTGGGAACCGGGCGGTTCTGGGGCAGGTAGGCCGCCAGCCGTGCCGTCTGTGCCGGGGTAAGGCTTTGCAGCGGTGCGCCGTCGTACAGAACCTGCCCGCCCAGCGCAGGGATCAGCCCCAACGCGGTTTTCAGCAGCGTGGTTTTGCCGCAGCCGTTGGGGCCCAGCAGCACCGTCACCGCCCCGGCGGGGAACGCCAGATCGATGGCTTGCAGCACCGGCTGCCCACGGTAGCCGGCGCACAGCGTTTGCAGTTCAATCACGGGAACGACCTCCTCTGCGCCGAAACAGCAGCCACAGGAAAAACGGCCCCCCTGCCAGCGAAAGCACCACGCCCACCGGCAGCTCGTAGGGGGCGAACAGCGTGCGTGCGGCCACATCGCACAGCGCGACCAGCGCCGCGCCGCCGAAGATGCACCCCGGCAGCAGCGCCGCGCTGCCGCCGCCCACCAGCCGGCGGACAATGTGCGGAACGATCAGCCCCACAAAACCCAGCAGCCCGGCGAAGCTCACAGCGGCGCCGGCCAGCGCCGCGGCCAGCGCCAGCAGCCCCACCCGCGCACGGCGCACCGGCAGGCCCAGGCTTTGGGCGGTCTCCGGCCCGAGGGCCAGCAGATCCAGTTCGTGGGTCAGAAGCAGCACCGCCGGCAGGCACAGCAGGATCACACAGGCGCCGGGACGAAGCTTGTCCATCGAAAGATTGGACAGCCCGCCGATGCGGAAATCCGAGTAGGCGGACAGCGAATCGGGAAACAGCGTGACCACCGCGTCAATGGCGGCGCTGAACATGCCTGAGATGGCTACGCCGGCCAGCACCACCGTCATGCGGGAGGCGCCGCACCGCTCGGCCAGGCCCAGCACCAGCATGACGCCGAGGAATGCCCCCGCAAACGCCGCAAAGGGCACCGCCGCAAAGGGGACGGGCAGAAGGGCGCAGCACAGGGCGACCCCAAGCCCGGCGCCGGAGTTGACGCCGATGATGTTGGGGGCGGCCAGCGGGTTGCCCAGCACCGTCTGGATGATCGCGCCCGAAACCGCCAGTGCCGCCCCCGCCAGCAGGCAGCCGCAGGTGCGCGGCAGACGCACATACAGCAGGATCTGCGCCGCCGTGGTGCCCCGCTGCCCGGTCAGCACCGCCAGCAGATCGGAGAACGGTACCGCTACCGCCCCCAGACAAAGGCTCAGTGCCGTTGCCAGTACCGCCGCCCCCGCCAGCAGGGCCAGGCGGGGCAGCCGGCCGTCAGTTTTCTTCGCCATACAAAATCTCCGCCAGCAATTCGTATGCCTCGCCCCAGCGGGCGTTGGGCTTCAGGTTGTACAGTTTCTGGTCCATATAATAGCACGCGCCGTTTTGCACGGCGGTCAGCTGCTGCCAGGCCGGGTTGGACAGAAGCGCTTGCGCCAGCGAATCGCGGCATTTCTGCTCGTCGCTTCCCTGCAGCACAAAGAAGATCCTGTCCGGGTCTGCGGCCAGCACCGCTTCCATCGACAGGTTTTCCAGCAGCGATTCATCACTGTCGGCCACGTTGACGCAGCCCAGGTCGGCCAGCATTTCGCCCAATACGCTGTCCCGGCTGTTTTTCACCTTGCATCCGCTGGCCGAGGCCCGTACATACAGCACGCGCTCCGCCTCGCCGGTGTGGGCGGCGGCTTTTGCGCGGGCGGCGTCTACCTGCGCCTGCACGGCGGTACCGTTGGCCTCGTACAGGTCGGGGCGGCCGGTCAGTTCGGTGCAGAGTTTCAGCATGGCCAGATAGTCCTCAAACGTGCTCATCTGAAAATACGCCACCGGAATGCCCGCCGCCTCCAGCGTGGGCAGCAGGTCCACATCGGCGGAGGTGTTGGCGCTGGCGATCACGAAATCCGGCGCGGCGGCCAGCAGCGTTTCCGCGCTGGGGTCCTTCACGGCGCCCAGGTCGGCGGTGCCCTCCGGCAGGTTCAGCGAAAACTGGGTCCAGGCATCCCCGGCGGCGGCCACCAGCGTGTCCCGCCCGCCGGCGAGGCACCAGACTTCCGCAAAGCTGCCGATCAGCGCTGCCGTGCGCTGCGTGCCGCCGATGGAAACTTCGCGGCCCAGCGCATCGGTAAAGCAGACGACGGCGGTTTCCTCCTTCGCGGCGGGGGACGCGGCTCCGCCCTGCGGCGCGGCGGAACCGGCGCAGGCCGCCAGCGAAAGGGCCGCCAGCAAAAGGCAAAGCAGTTTTTTCATCAAAATCACTCCTCACAGACAAAAGCGGCCGGGCAGCTGCCCGGCCGCGGAAAGTCCTCTCAGATAGGGTTGGGAACGTCCAGAACGAACTTCTGGACCAGGAAGATGCCCAGCACCACCACGCCCAGCGCGATGCGGTACCAGCCGAACACCGTAAAGCTGTGCGTCTTGACGTAGTTCATCAGGAAGCGGATGGCCACAATGGACACAAGGAACGCCACCAGACAGCCGACCAGCAGCACCGCGATCTCCATGCCGGTAAAGGTGTTGCCGTTGGCGAAGAACTTGATCAGCTTCAGCCCGCTGGCGCCCGCCATCACCGGAATGGCAAGGAAAAAGGTGAACTGGGATACGCACGGCCGCGAGATGCCCAGCAGCAGGCCGCCCACAATGGTGGCGCCGCTGCGGGAGGTGCCCGGCACTACCGCCAGCACCTGCCAAAGACCGATGATGAAGGCCTGTTTGTAAGTCAGGCGGGAAAGCCGGGTGGTGGTGGCCACGCGGGGGCGGCGCTCGATCAGAATAAACGCAACACCGTATAATATCAGCATCAATGCCACGGTGACGCTGTTGTAGAAATGCTCGTCAAACCAGTCGTTGAGCGGGATCACCGCGACGGCCGGCAGACAGGCGAAGATGATCTTGAACCACAGGCGCATGACCGGCCAGCGGATGTGCCGCCCGAAGCCCAGCGTCTCGCCGTTGTCCCGGCAGAAGGGCCAGAGTTTATGGAAATACAGCACCACCACGGCCATCACCGCGCCGAGCTGGATGACCACGCGGAACATCTCCATAAAATCGTGGTCAAAACTGAATTGCAGCACCTGCTCCGCCAGGATCATGTGCCCCGTGCTGGAGATGGGCAGCCATTCCGTGATGCCCTCGATGATGCCGTAAACGATGGAACGTAAAATGTCAAGCATAGCGTTTGCCCCCTATCGGACTAATAGTACCACAAAACCCGGCCTGAGACAATGCCATGTTACGCGCGCCGGCCAAAGAATATGGCTGCGGCCGGCGGGCGGGACGGTTGCCCTTTCGCCGGGATGGGGTTATAATAAGGGGCGGGAAAGAGAGGGGAACGGGATGTTTCAAACGGTTTTGTTCGATCTGGACGGTACGCTGCTGAACACCATCGACGATCTGGCGGGGGCGGGCAACCGCGTCTGCGCCGCGCACGGGTGGCCGCGGCATACCACCGAAGAATTCAAATACATGGTGGGCAACGGCATTCCCAAGCTGGTGGAGCGGTTCACGCCGCCCGAATGCCGCGACGCGGCCACGCTGCAAACAGCGCTGGAGGAATTCAAAGCCACCTACCACGACCACATGGAAGACCTGACCGCGCCCTATCCGGGCATGCCGGAGCTTTTGGCCGAACTGAAGGCGGCCGGGGTACGGCTGGCGGTGTACTCCAACAAGAACGACGAACTGGCCCGCAGCATGATGGCCCACTACTATGATCCGGCTCTGTTCGACGCCGTGCGGGGCGCGCTGCCCGGCGTGCCCCACAAGCCCGCGCCGGAGGGCACGCTGGCGCTGATGGCGGCGCTGGGGGCCGACCCTGCCGTTACGCTGTATGTGGGCGACAGCAATGTGGACGTACAAACCGCCAAAAACGCCGGGCTGCGCTGCTGCGGCGTGCTGTGGGGGTTCCGCACCCGCGAGGAGCTGCGCGCAGCGGGGGCGGAGTATCTGGCCGCCGACGCCGGCGCGCTGAAACAGGTGATTTTGGGCGGGTAAGCTCTTTTTTTCCGGCGGCGGCTTTGGTATAATCGAATCGAGTACACAACGGAAGGGGCGGGACAATGTTCCGTATTTTAGTCATTGACGGCCAGGGCGGGCGCATCGGCCAGCAGCTGGTGGAACGGCTCAGCGCCGCGCTGCCCGGGGCCGAGCTGGTGGCGGTGGGCACCAATGCCGCCGCGACTGCCGCCATGCGCAAGGGCGGCGCGAAACAGGCTGCCACCGGGGAGAACGCCGTGCTGGTCAATGCCCGCCGTGCCGACGTTATCCTCGGCCCGCTGGGCATCGTCATTGCCGATGCGCTGCTGGGCGAGATCACACCTGCCATGGCATCTGCCGTGGGCGCGGCGCCCGGCAAAAAGGTGCTGATCCCGGTGAACCGGTGCGACAATATCGTGGCGGGCACCCAGGGCGTGCCGGTGACCGAATGCCTGCGTCAGGCGGTGGAACAGACGGTGAAATTCGCGGGCGGCAGCGCCTGCGTGCAATGCAGTGGAACGGGGGAGATCGTATGATCGTTCAAAAGTATCTGGACATGCTCCAGGGCAAATCCGTCATCCGTGAGCTGAGCGAGTGGAGCACCGCCCGCGGCGCACAGATCGGCTACGAAAATGTGTTCGACTATTCGCTGGGCAACCCCAGCGTTCCCTGCCCGCCGGAATTCACCGCCGCCATGCAGCGGCTGCTGGCCGAGCGGGAGCCGGTGGCGCTGCACGGGTACAGCCCGTCGCTGGGCATTTCGTCGGTACGCAAAACGGTGGCCGAAAGCCTGAATCGACGGTTCGGCATGGATTACCGCACCGAGCACATCTTCATGACCACCGGCGCGGCGGGGGCGCTGGCCCACGCGGTGCGCTGCGTGGCGCTGCCCGGTCAGGAGGTGCTGACCTTCGCGCCTTATTTCCCGGAATATAAGCCTTACATCGAGGGCGCGGGCTGCACGCTGAAAGTGGTGCCGCCCCGCACTGAGGATTTCCAGATCGACTTTGACGCGTTTGAAGCCATGCTGACCCCCAACACCGCCGCCGTTCTGGTCAATACGCCCAACAATCCTTCCGGCGCGGCGTACAGCGCGCAGACGCTGACCCGCCTGGCCGGGCTGCTGAAATCCTACAGCGAAACGTTCGGACACCATATTTTCCTGATTTCCGACGAGCCGTACCGGGAGATCGTCTACGGCGGCGCGCCCATCCAGTACGCGGCAAAATTTTACGACGATACGCTGACCTGCTATTCCTTCAGCAAGAGCCTCAGCCTGCCGGGCGAGCGCATCGGCTATGTGGCGGCCAACCCCCGCTGCGAGGGCGCCGACCGGATTGCGCTGATGTGCGGCCAGATCAGCCGCGGCACCGGCCACAACTGCCCGCCCAGTATCATTCAGCTGGCCGTGGCGGAGTGTATCGATCTGACCAGCGATCTGTCGGTGTATGAGCGCAACATGGAACTGATCTACGCCAAACTGCGGGAACTGGGCTTCACGGTGGTCAAGCCGGGCGGCACCTTCTACATTTTCCCCAAAGCACTGGAAAAAGATTCGGTGGCGTTCTGCAAAAAGGCGCAGGCCTTCGACCTGACGCTGGTACCGGGCGACAGCTTCGGCTGCCCCGGCTACTTCCGCATGGCCTACTGCATCGACACCGAAAAGGTGGAACGCAGCCTGCCCGCGCTGGAAAAATTCGTCAAAACCTGTTATTGAGCCTGCAAAGCGGCCCGCGGGGAATCTTCCCCGCGGGCCGCTTTGGGTTTATCCGCCGTCCGGACGGGCATACTATCCCCGAAGGGAAGGTGACTGAAATGGAAAATACCGGTGTTACCTGTGACGTCTGCGCCTGCACCCACAACCTGGAGGGCTGTAAGTGCGAGCTGCCGGAGATCCACGTCACGGAAAAGTGCGGCTGCCACAAGAGTGTGGATAACCCGCATTTCTGCCGCAGCTTCGAACAGAAGTGACGGTTCCGCCCCTTGCGCGGTGAAAGGCTCCGCGGTGTTCCCTGCCTGCTTTGGGCGGGAAGGCCGCGGGGCTTTTCTTTTGCTGCGAAAACAGGTATAATACTATAATAGTATTTTTGCGCCGAAAGGGGGGAGGAAAGCATGGCCAGGCTGCAGGGCGGTGTGCCGCACAGGATTCTTCTGGTACACACCCACTACCGGTTGGCCGGCGGTGAGGACACGGTATTTGAGGCCGAGCGGGAACTGCTTGCGGCCCACGGCCATCAGGTGACGGTGTATGAGCGCACCAACGCCGAGGCAGACCAGAGCCTGCTGAAAAAGCTGCTGCTGCCCTTTACCGCTGTGTACAGCCCCAAAACCGTGCGGGAGGTGCGGGCGCTCATTCGCCGCGAGCACATCGAACTGGTGCATGTGCACAACACCCTGCTGGTGACCAGCCCCTCGGTGTTTTACGCCTGCTTCCGTGAAAAAGTGCCGGTGGTGCAGACGCTGCACAATTTCCGGCTGTTCTGCCCCAACGGCGTTCTGCTGCGCGGAGGGACGATTTGCGAGGAGTGTACCAGCCACGGACTGAGGTGCGCGGTGCGCCACCGCTGCTACCGGGGCAGCCGCGCCCAGAGCCTTGTGTGCGCAGCCGTGTACGGCGTGCACCGGCTGCTGGGCACCTACAAACGGGTGGAGCTGATCACGCCCACCGAGTTTGACCGGCAAAAACTGCTGGAATTCAACGGTCGCCGCCCGGTGTTTGAACCGGCGCGGCTGCATGTCAAACCGAACCCCGTCAGGGTGGAGGAACTGCCGCCGGTGCCGGTGCAGAACCAGATCCTTTTCGCCGGCCGGCTGGAGGAGCTGAAAGGCATCCGCACGGTGATGGAGGCATGGAAACTGCTGGGGGAGGACGCGCCGCTGCTTCTGGTGGCGGGCGACGGCCCGTTGGCCGCGTGGGCCAAAGCCAATGCCGGCCCGCGCGTGGAATTTCTGGGCCGGGTGACGCCGCAGGAACTGCACCGCCGCATGGCACAGAGCCGTGCCGTGGTGGCGCCCAGCCTTTGTTACGAGAGCTTTGCGCTGGTGCCCGCCGAGGCGCACGCCCTGGGGGTGCCGGTGTTGGCCAGCGATCTGGGCAACGTGGGCGCTTCGGTGACCGACGGGGTGGACGGCCTGCGCTTTGCCCCCGGCGACGCCGCGGCGCTGGCCGCGGCGGTGCGCCGCCTGGACGAGATACAATTTGACCGCGCTGCCATCCGCGACGCCGCCCGTGCAGACTGCGGCGCGGAGGAAAATTACCGCGCGTTGCTGGCGGTGTATGCCGCAGCCATCGGGAAGGAGAAGCCATGAATCAGATTTACCGCGCGCTGCATCGCCTGGCGGGCAGACGGCCGGTGCGCACGGTTGCGGTGCGCCCCGTCGACCCCGAGGCCACATTGCCTGCGCTGGGCGGCGGCGCGTACCGTCCGCTGGCGGCGCAGGGGCTGGACTGCCCGGCGCTGGTGGAACAGGATGGAAACTGGTGGCTGTTCTGCAACCGGTATGCGGAGGGGGACTCCGATTCCGTTGCCGCTTTCCCGGTGGAGAATGGACAAACGGGCGAAATGCGCACCGTTTTGCGGCAGGAGGAACCGTTCGGCGGGCAGGCCCCGGAAGCGGACGGCATCGCCGCGCGGGAATCCGCGGGAGCGGAATTTTCGTTTGGCGGCCAACGGATCCGTCCGGTGTGCAGCGGGGAGAACCTTCAATTTTACGTCCGGCGGCCGGACGGCGAAGTTCCGCTGTGCGCGGTCGGGCCCCGTACGCTGGAAATCTGCGGCATGGAAAGCGGACGCATTTTGCGGATCACGGGCTACTGCCGCGGCGGCGGCCTGGAAGCGGTGGCGGTGGAGTATCTGGCTGCTGCCGGAAAGTAAGGAGGAAAACCAATGCTGACGATCGGGATCCCGCAGCTGTACTGCGGCACATCCGGCCAGAAGGGCGCTTACAATCTGCAGGCGGTCGGCCTGGCGCGCGCGTTTGCGTCGTTGGGATGCCGGGCGGTGGCGTTTTACCCCCGTCCGGGAGCATCTGAGCCGGAGATCGAGGACGTTGCGCCCAATGTGCGGGTGGTCTACTTGCCCTGCCGGCATATCTCGGCCCATTCGGTATACAAAAGCTGGCAGCCCCTGCTGGATGAGGGCGTGCAGGTGGTACATTCCATGAGCGACAATCAGCTGGGGATCCCGGCGCTGTACCGCTTTTGCAAAAAGCACGGCATTTTCTTTTACAACCAGATCGGTATTGCGCACAGCGATTCCGCCAACCCTGCGGTGCGCCGGGTGATGGATCTGCTGGCGCGGCGCAATCTGCGCGTCTACCGCGAGACGCCCGCCTTTGCCAAGACGCCCGCCGTAGCCGCCGAGCTGGAATCGCTGGGTGTGCCCTGCGCCGGGGTGCTGCCGGTGGGGCTGGATACCGCCATCATCCCGCAGGAAACGCGCACCCGGGCGCAGGCCCGCGCCGACCTGGGGCTGGATGCGGCGGCAAAGTATCTGATCTTTGTGGGGCGCATCGACAGCTACAAGCGTCCGCTGGATCTGGCTCCGCTGCTTGCGGCGCTGCCCGGTTGCTGGCGGGCGGTCATCATCGGGCAGGGCGCACTGGACGGCGCGCTGGACGAGGCGCTGGCGGCGCAGGGCGTTTCGGAGCGTTGCCTGCGCATTCCCCGACTGCCCAACGAGCAGGTGCACGGCTATTACCGCGCCTGCGATGTGTTTGTCAACCTGAACGATCAGGAAATTTTTGGCATGAGCCTGCTGGAAGCGATGTACGCCGGCTGCCCGCCGGTGGCCCGCCACGCCCCCGGCCCCGACTGCATTATTGAGGACGGCGTATCCGGCCTGCTGGCGGACGGGATCCCCGCGCTGGCCGCCGCCGTACAGCGCGCCGCCGAAGGCCCCGCAATGGGCGAAGCCGCCGCCGCACGGGTGCGCGAGCGGTTTTTGTGGCAGTCCAGCGCACAGACGGTACTGGCTATGCTGGCCGCGAACGGCATTCGACCGTAAACGAACAGGAGAACAAGATGGACAACGACAGTGCGCTGCTGCAAAAAGCGCGGAACCTGATCAAGGACGCCCGGTTCGGGCTGAAATACCGCGGCGTTACGGTGACCGAAGCCCGGGCGGGCAACGACTGGATCGCCGCCGCGCTGCGCCGGGGCGAGCCGTTTCTGGCCGGACGCTGCGGCGCCACCGAGATGCGTACCGCCGCCGAATACCTGCGCGGCGGTTTTACCGACAGGACCCGGCGGGAGATCCGCGACCTTTCGGGCGTGTTTCCCACCGACGACGAAACGCTGCGCCGGTTCTGCGCACGGTACATTGCCTGCGCCCAGAGCGCCGATCTGCTGGCCGTCTGGGATGTGGGCGCCGAGCGGGAGGTCATCCGAGGCTGCCGGGATACCACGTTTACCAGGCTGCGGGCACTGGAGCCGTACTACCATCCCCAGCCCTGGTCCGCCGCGCTGGCGGGCAAACGGGTGCTGGTGGTGCATCCCTTTAAAAACACCATATTGGCCCAGTACCGCAAGCGGGAGCAACTGTTCCCCGGCCGGGACGTTCTGCCGGCCTTTGCCGGCCTGACGGTGGTACAGGCGGTGCAGGGCCTGGCCGGGCAGGAGACCGGTTACCCCGACTGGTTTGCCGCGCTGGCCGACATGGAGCGCCGGATGGATGAGGCGGACTATGAGGTGGCCGTCATCGGCGCGGGGGCTTACGGTCTGCCGTTGGCCGCCCACGCGCGGGACACCGGTCATGCCGCCATCCAGATGAGCGGCGCCACGCAGCTGCTGTTCGGCATCAAGGGCAAGCGGTGGGATACCCACCCCGAGATCTCCCGTCTGTACAACGATGCCTGGGTGCGCCCCGGCGCGGACGAACAACCCCAAAACAAGGAAAAAGTGGAAGGCGGTAGCTACTGGTAATGAAGATCCTGATGATTTCCAACCATCTGGGCGTGCAGAGCGGCGTGCAGCGCTATGTGCAGAACCTGCTGCTGAATATGGACACCGCCGCCTATCAGGTGGATCTGCTCGTGGGCAGGTGCCCGCCCGACCAGGCTTCCACCGCACCCGCGCTGGAGGCGGCCGGCGTGCGTATCCTCCCGGTGCAGGACAACAAAAAGGAACGCATCCGCGCGCTGTACCGCCATCTGCGCGCCCACCACGACTATGATATTGTCCACTACCACACCGCCAGCAAGATCGGCGCGCCCGTCTGCGTGATGATCCGCGCGCTCTGCCCGCGGGCAAAACTGGTGGTGCACAGCCACATCGTTTATCCGCCGCTGACGCTGGCCTGGCATGCCGCCCATGTGATCTATCAGGCGTCCGCCCATTACTTCCTCGGCTGCGGCGTGGCGGCCGGGCGGTTTGTGTTCGGCGCGCGCATTGACCGCAAGCCCAACTTTTCGGTGGCCTGCAACGCGGTGGACAGGGAGCGCTTTCACCCCGACGCCGCCGCCCGCGCCCGTTTGCGGGCGCAGTACGGCCTGACGGAAAACGACCGGGTGGCGGGCTTTGTGGGGCGGCTCAATCACCAGAAAAATCCCCTTTACCTGCTGGATGTGTTTGCCGCCATGGCGCGGCAGGACCCCCGCTGGCTGCTGCTGCTGGTGGGCGGCGGGGAGGAGGAGCAGCCCATGCGCCGGAAAGCCGAGGCGCTGGGCGTGTCCGACCGGGTGATTTTCGCGGGCGTGCAAAACGACGTGCCAGCCTATATGAACGCCTTCGACCTGTTTTTGCTGCCCAGCAATTTTGAGGGCAGCCCCGTCACGCTGGTGGAAGCGCAGGGCTGCGGCGTTCCCTGCCTGGCATCCACCAACGTGCCGGATGACGGCGCCGTGACCGGGCTGGTGCGTTTCCTGCCGCTGAGCGCTCCCTTTGAGGAGTGGGCGGCGCTGGCGGACGGTATCGCCCCCGGCGGCGAACACGCCGATCACTGGCCGGAACTGGAAGCCGCCGGCTATGAACTCAAAACCGCCGCCCGCCGTATGGAACGGCTGTACGACCGGCTGGCGGGCTGAACAGGCAAAGAAAGGACGATTTGCCATGATCTATGCCGAACTCAGCGGCGGGCTGGGCAACCAGATGTTTGTCTACGCCTTCGCGCGGGCGCTGGGCCTTGCCCACCGGGAACCGGTGACCCTGATTGACCGGCAGGACTGGAAGGAGGGCGCGCCCGCCCACACCGTCTGCGGGCTGGGGCAGTTGACCATCAGCCCGGAGGTGCAGTTTGCGTCGGGCGCGGGTTTTGCCAAAGAGCATCTGCCGCTGGCCAACGCCTGCAAGGCCTTTGCCATCCGGCGGGAACAGCGCGGCGGCATGATGGCCCGCGACTGGAACGGCTTCGAGCGGCATATGGCCCCGCTGTTCAACCTGTGCGGGCTGCATTTTGCCACCGACGGTTATGTGCCCGTTCACCGGGGATTTGCCAAAGATTTTCTGCTGTGGGGGTATTTCCAGGGCGAAGCCTACTTCGCCCCGTACCGTTCGGTCATCCGGGCGGAGTTGCGCCCGGTGCAGGATCCCGCCCGCACGCCCTCCGGCGCGGCGCTGGCAGAACAGATCGCCGCGGCACGCTGCCCGGTGTGCGTGCACATCCGGCGGGGCGATTACCTCAACCCCGCCAACGCGCCCTTGCAGGTGTGCGGTCCGGCTTACTATGCCCGTGCCGCCGCCGAGGTCAAACAGCAATACCCGGAAGCAACGCTGTTTGTCTTTTCGGATGACACAGCCTGGGCGCGGCAGTACCTGAACACCGCGGGTCTGCCCACGGTATTTGCCGGAGGCGACCGCACGGCGGCCGATGACCTGGCGCTGATGCAGCGGTGCCGCCATTTTGTGCTGAGCAATTCTACCTTCAGCTGGTGGGCGCAGTACCTGGGCAACGCGAAAGACAAGCGGGTGTTCGCCCCCGACCGCTGGTACGCCAACGGCAAGCGCACCGCGCTGTACCAGCCTGATTTCCAGAAGATCGCCGCCGGCTGAGCCGGATAAGAAAGGAGAACGCCCATGCCCGAACGAAAGGAGACGCCGCGTTTTTCGGTGATTGTGCCGGTGTACAACGTGCAGAATTACCTGTGCGCCTGCGTAAAGAGCGTGGTGGAGCAGCAGGGGCCCGCTGACTGGGAGTGTATTCTGGTGGACGACGGCTCCACCGACCGGAGCGGCGCCATGTGCCTGGCGCTGGCGGAGGAGTGCCCCGGCGTGCGGGTGATCCGCCAGCAGAACAAAGGCCTGGCGGGGGCGCGCAACACCGGGATCGCGGCGGCAAAAGGGGAGTGGCTGCTGTTTTTGGACAGCGACGACTGCTGGCCCGGCGGCATGCTGCAGCAGCTGCGCGCCGCCCTGGACCGGAATCCCGGTTACGACTGGTATGCGGGGCGCTACCTGCAATATCAGGAGGCCACCGGTGAGACGGTGGAACCCCGGTACCACCTGGAACCCGGCGGATTTGAAAGCGACGATTTCACCCGGCGGGTGGAGCGGCTGTACGATTCCTGCGGGTGGTCGGTGTGGAAGTTCTGCATCCGGCGCCGGTGGCTGGCCGACACGGGCGTGACTTTCTGCGAGAATGTGCGCTGGGCCGAGGACTGGCCCTTTGACCTGGAACTGCTGCACGCCTGCCGGAAAATTTGTTTTGTGGACGTGGTGTTTACCATCTACCGCGCCAACCGGGCGGGCAGCCTGATGAACGCCAATCTGCCCAAACACTTTGACGGTATTGTGGCGGCGCTGGAACATTTTCACGCGCTGTTCACAACCGGGGCGTATACTGAGGCGGAACAGCGCGAGGTGCTGCGCCGGGCGGGCAACGCCTTCTGGCCGGAGGCCCGCGCCGCCGCCGTGCCTGACGCGGAACTGCGCGCCGCCTGCGCCCCGCGCATGGCCCGCTGCCGCGAACTGTATGACTGCGGCGAGCAGAGCCGCACCGGCGGCGCCGCACAGACCGCTTACCGCCTGATGATGAAATGCTTCGGGCCGCGCTTCGCCCTGTGGGCGGCGGGCAGAATGCACAAACCAAAACAATGAGGACGTACCATTGAGAACCAAACGTACCATCATCAATACCGCTTACTCGCTGGGGGCCGCGCTGGTCCTGTTCGTGCTGGGCATGGTGACGCAGAAGCTGTTCCTGACCAACTTCGACATCTCCATGCCCGGGTATTCCCATACCATCGAGCAGCTGTTCCGCTACTTCTCGGTAGCGGAGTTCGGCGTGGGCGGCGTTATCAGCTACCGGCTGTATGAATGCGTGGCCGCCAGGGACAATGAGCAGATCAGCAAGTACATGTCACTGTACAAATGGGCCTACCGGGTGGTGGGCGGCGTGGTGGCGGTTCTGGCTGTGGCCGTGGCGCCCTTCCTGCCGCTCATCTTCGTCAACGAGAGGGAGCAGATGGGCTCCATCTACATGGTCTATATACTGCAGGCACTGTCCACCCTGTCGGGCTATTTTCTGGTCACGCGGCGTATGCTGTATACCTGCACCCAGCAGGGATACAAATGCGTGCGCACCGACCTGCTGTTCAACATCCTCAACAGTCTGCTGCGCATCGCGGTGGCCAAATGCTGCCCCAAACTGTGGCTGTATCTGGGGGTCACGGTGGTGTGCAACACGCTGGCCAACGCCGTCATTGCGGTGCGCTACAAACGGGATTTCCCCGAGGTGCACGACGTCAGGGTCTCCTGGAAGGATTTCAAGTCGCTGGGCGTTTTCCACGATATGCGCTATTATTTGGTGCACCGCATTTCCAACACCATCTACGGCAACTCGGATGACCTGGTACTGACCCGTATGCGCGGCTCGGCGATGGTGTCGCTGACCACCAACTATACCAAGATGGCCAGTTCGGTTACCGACATCGGCAACAAGATCATGGATTCCTTTGCCGCGGCCATCGGCAACATTGTCTATGACCGGGAGGCGGAAGCCGACGGCCATGCCAGACAGGTGTTCTGGAGCATGGATCTGTTCAGCTACTTCTTCGGCAGCTTTGTGGCGGTTGCCTACTTCTGCCTGTTTCAACCCTTTATCCTTCTGTGGATGGGCGACGAAAAATGGCTGCTGCCCGGCGCTTATGTATTCTTCTTCAGTCTGAACGAATACATTGGCTGGAACCACCGTATCATCGGCAGCTACCGCAACGTGCTGGGCCGCTTTGAGGAGGACCAGTGGTACATGGTGGCCAGCGGCGCTTCCAACCTGATCCTGAGCTTTGTGCTGGTATGGAAGTTCGGTCTGCCCGGCGTGGTGGCGGCTACGGTGTTCGCCCACTGCCTGATGTGGATCGGCCGGGCGCGGGTGGTCTGCCGCCATTACATGAAGGGCTGCGGCGGGCGTTACCTGCGAAACCAGATGGTGCGCGCCGTTACACTGCTGGGCGAAATGGCGCTGACCAGCCGGCTGTGCGGCCTGTTGGGCAACAGCCTGGCCGGCTTTGTTGGCAAGGTGTGTATCGTGCTGGTGGTGCCCAATGCGCTCAACCTGGCGCTGTACGGCTGGACCGGCGACGCCGCCTACCTGCGCGGACGCGCCAAGAACATGGTGACGGCGGTGAAGGCAAAGCTTGCCGCCCGTAACCGCAAACCGGAGGAATGACACAATGACGACCGTCGGCATGCTTTACATCTGCACCGGGAAATACACGGTGTTCTGGCCGGATTTTTACCGTACCTTTTCGCAGAAATTCCTGCCGGGCTGCCGCAAGGAATTTTTTGTGTTCACCGACGCGCCCGCCATCGAATACGGGGACGCGCCCGGCGTGCACCGCATTTACCAGCAGGCCTACGATTGGCCGTACAGCACGCTCAAACGGTTTTCCATCTTCCTGCAGGCGGAGGAGCGGCTTACCGCCTGCGATTATCTGTTTTTCTTCAACGCCAACCTGCTTTGCAGCGAGACAGTTACCGAGGAGGAATTCCTGCCCCGGCCGCAGCGGGGCGAGAATCTGCTGCTGGTGCAGCAGCCGGGGTTCTGGAACAAAAAGCCGATTTTTTATACCTACGACCGCAACCCCAAAAGCACCGCCTACATCCCCTACAACTGCGGCAGGGCGTATGTGTCCGGCGGGCTGAACGGCGGTACGTCCTCCGCATTTCTGGCGCTGTGCCATGAGCTGGAGCGCCGTACCGAGCAGGATCTGGCCAACGGGGTGATCGCCCGCTGGCACGACGAGAGCCAGCTCAACCGCTATGCCGCCGAGCGCAGCGACTACCGCCTGCTGACCCCCGCTTACTGGTACCCCGAGGGATGGGATCTGCCCTTTGAGCAGAAGATCACCGTACGGGACAAGGCCAAGTGGATCGACGTGGCGGCGGTCAAAAACAACACGCCCCGCCAGACCGGGCTGCTGCGCCGCAAATGGGGCGCTTTTTGTGAAAATTACCTGCCGTACCTGTGGCTGGCACGGGATACGCTGCTGCGCAAAAAACTGTAAGGAGGGCAAATTGCCATGCCCGTAGCGACTGCCGTCAAGAAAAAACAGGCCTCCCGCGCCGCGCCGGAAACGTGGGAGGCCGCCGCTGCCTGCCTGCTGCTGGCGCTCGCCGCGGCGGTTCTGGTCAAAACGGTGTTTTTCGGACTGGAGCTGGACGAGGAGTACGCCATCTCCATCGGATACCGCCTGGTGAAGGGTGACCGGCTGTTCTACTCCATGTGGGAGCCGCATCAGCTCTCCGCCCTGCCGGCGGCGGCGCTGGTGGCGCTGTTTATGGCGCTCACCGGCGGGACCACCGGCGTGCTGCTGTTCGTCCGGGTGGTCATGGTGGCGCTCAAGGCGGTTCTTTCGGCGGTGTTCTACCGCCAGTTCCGCGACGTGCTGGGCCGGCGGGGCGCGTTCCTGGCTGCGCTGGTGCTGCTGGTGTATACGCCCAAATGGTTCCTTGGGCCGGACTACATCAGCCAGCAGTTCCACTTCACGCTGGCCGCCTTTCTGTGCTACTGGGCCTACCAGGCCCACGGCTGCCGCCGGCCCTGGCTGGTAGCGGCGGGTTCCGTGCTGCTGTGCCTGAGCTTTCTGGCGTTCCCGCAAAGCATTTTTGCCGCGCCGGTGTATTTTGCCGGCATGGTGGTGCTGGGGGTCCGCTCGGGCGAGAAACGCTGGCTGCGCATTCCCCGCGGCGCGGTGATCCTGGCGCTGAGCTGCGCGGTGTGCGGCGGTGCGTTCGTGGCGTATGTGCTGCGCGGAATGGATTTGGGGACGCTGCTCTCCCGCGCGGAACTGATCCTCAACGATCCGCAGTACAACTTCTCCACCGGCGAGCGGCTGGCGCTGCTGGGCAGCCAGGCGCTCAGCGTGGCAAAATTCCTTGCAAAGCCGCTGCTTCTGGCGGCGGTATGCTGTGCGCTGTGGGCCTGGCGCGGCGGCATGCGGGAAACGCGCCGTCTGACCCGCGCGTTCTGGACGCTGTGGGCCGTTTTTTCGGTGTTGTTGTGCCTGGTGCGCGCGGTGGTGTACAGGAGCCCGGACGAGCGCTATTTCCTGCCGGTGCTGGTGCTGGCGGGCGCGTGGGCGTTTTATGAAAACCGCACCCCCGCCGCCCGGATGCTGTTCTGGCTCGGCTATCTGCCGGGCCTGACGGCCTACGCCTTCATTCTGCGTTCCACGCTGCTGGGGCTTGCGCCCACCTTTATGTATCTGACCTGGCCTGCGGTGTGCGGCGTGCTGGCGCTGCTGTGCCAGGACCCTGCGGACGGTGCGCCGCAGCAGACTGAAAGCGCCCGCTGCGGGCAGGCGCTGCTGCTGGCGGTGCTGGTATTTTTGCTGGTGTGCCGCGGCTGGCTGATCCTGGTCACCGGTTGGCATCCGGCCAGCGTGGCGGATGCCGAAATGCGCTGCCTCTCCACCGGCCCGGCGGCCGGGACCTGGGCGGATGAAAAAACCGCCGACCTGTACGACGCGCTGACGCTGGCGCTGGAAGGCTGCGAGGGCAAAAAGGTGCTGCTTTCCACCGGCGATGTGGACGGCCTGGCCTTTTTGATGAACGAGGGCACCATGGAGGTGGGGCAGGCGTCGGTGATTTCCAGCACCGACAGCGACGTGCGGTTTGCCGGCTACTACAACGAGCTGCCGGAAAAGACGCCTGATGTAATTGTGTACAACTATGACTGCGTGCGTGATCTGGACCAGTTCCATGAATGGCTGGAAACCAACCTGAACATCACCGCGCGCCGGGATGTGAGCTGCGGTACCGCCCGCCTGGAAGTGCTGACGGTGGAAAACTGAAAAACCGGCATGCCCGCCGCGCCATCGGACGCGGCGGGCATGGTTTTGCCGCCAAACCGGGCAAACTGAACAAAGCCCCGGGGCACGTTATTGTAGGAAAATTCTGTTTGTGCTACAATACAAAATACGATACCGTTCGGTACCGGCGATGCTTCGGGCAAACATGAAAAGGAGATCCGAATGATGAATGCACAGGAATTGCTCAAGGAAGCGCAGCAACTGCAGCCGGAACTGCAGAACTTTCGGCGGGAGCTGCACCGCCACCCCGAGGTCGGTTTTGAACTGACCCGCACCAAAGCGTTTGTAAAACAGCACCTGACCGGGCTGGGCTATGAGCCGCAGGATTGCGGTAAGTGCGGCGTGGTGGCGCTGGCGGGCGGAAAAAAGCCCGGCCCCACCATTCTGATCCGCGGCGACATGGATGCGCTGCCCATTGTGGAAGAAGCCGATGTGGATTACCGCAGCGAGGAGCCGGGCAAGATGCACGGCTGCGGGCACGATATGCACACCGCCATGATGCTGGGCGCCGCCAAGCTGCTGAAGGAACATGAGGACGAACTGCAGGGTACCGTCAAACTGATGTTCCAGCCTGCGGAGGAGATCTTCCAGGGGGCGGACGACATGATCCGCGCCGGCGTGCTGGAGAATCCCCATGTGGATGCCGCCGCCATGATCCATGTGGTGCCCGGCCTGCCGCTGCCTTCCGGCACGGTACTGGTGCCCGCGGGCGGTACTGGCATGGCCTCCTGCGAGCAGTACCGTATCCTGGTGAAGGGCAAGGGCGGCCACGGCGCCATGCCCCATGTCTCGGTGGATCCCATCACCGCGGCGGCGCACATCCATTTGGCGCTGCAGGAGATCAACAGCCGCGAGCTTTCGCCGGATGAATTCGGCGTGTTTACCACCGGCATGTTCCGCGCAGGCGAAGCGTCCAACATTATTCCCGACACCGCCGAGATGCGCGGTACCATCCGTACTGCCGACCTGAAGGTGAACGAGAAAATCAAGACCCGTATGAAGGAAATCTGCGAGGGCGTCGGCAAGGCGATGCGCACCGAAGTGACGGTGGAATTTTCCAACTTCTGCCCGCCCATGCTGGCAAATGACGCCGTGGCCGACTGCGCCATGACCTATATGAAAGAACTGATGGGCGACGGCGCCCTGTCCATGGCGGCGCTGGGCGGCCCCAAGGTAGGCGGCGGCAGCGAGGACTTCGCTTTTGTCAGCTGCAAGGTGCCCACGGTGGGCATGTTCCTGGCCACCGGCAGCCCGAAGGACGGGTTCTGCTACTCGCAGCACCACCCGAAGGTAAAGTTCGACGACGGCGTGCTTTACCGCGGCAGCGCGGCCTACGCCTATCTTGCGGCCCGCTGGCTGGAGGACCATTCATAAAAACCGGCGATGCCGCCCCGGCGCATGCCGGGGCGGCTGCTTTTTGAAGGAGGAAGGAACATGAAGGTTGCATCCACCGCGCAGATGAAAGAAATCGACCGCATTGCCATTTGGCAGCGGGGCATCCCTTCGCTGACGCTGATGGAGCGTGCCGCCGCAGCGGTGACGCAGGCGGTGCTGGAGGTGCTGGCCGGGCAGGACGCGCCGCAGGTCACGGTGCTTTGCGGCCCCGGCAACAACGGCGGCGACGGTCTGGCCTGCGCCCGGCAGTTGCTGGGGCAGGGCGTCCCGGTTCGAGTCCTGCTGGTGGGGGACGCGGACAAAATGACGCCGGATGCCCGCGCCATGGCCCAAAAGCTGGCGGAAGCGGGCGGACGGGCGGAGCCGTGGGGCGAAGCTGCCGCAGACTGGCAGCAGTGCGGCTGCGCGGTGGACGCGCTGTTCGGCGTGGGGCTGAGCCGCCCGCTGCGCGGCGACTTCCTGGCGGCGGTCAACGCGGTCAACGCGGCGGGCTGCCCGGTGGTCAGCTGCGACATTCCCTCGGGCGTCAACGGCGATACCGGCGAGGTGATGGGCGCCGCGGTGCGCGCGGTGCGCACCGTCACCTTTACCTGCGCCAAGCCGGGGCTGCTGCGGGGCGAGGGCGCGGAATGCACCGGCAAGTTGACGGTGGCGGACATCGGCATTCCGCCCGAACTGGTACCCTGATGCGCTACCGTGACATACGCCGGGCGGTGTTCCGGGCACGGCCCAACCGGTTTATTGCCCAGGTGACGCTGCCCGACGGCACGCCGGTGCGCGCCCATGTGAAGAACACCGGCCGCTGTGCCGAGCTGCTGGTGCCCGGGGCGACGGTCTACCTGGAATACGCTCAAAATCCCGCCCGCAGCACCCCCTGCGATCTGGTGGCGGTGGAAAAGGGTGGACTGCTTATCAATATGGATTCCGCCGCGCCCAACCGCGCGGCCGGCGAGTGGCTGGCGGCAGGCGGGCTGGGACCGGTGGAGGGGCTGCGCCCCGAATACCGGCTGGGGGATTCGCGCTTTGATTTTTACGCCGAACAGCAGGGCAAGCCGATGCTGGTGGAAGTAAAGGGCTGTACACTGGAACAGGGCGGGGTGGCGCGCTTCCCCGACGCACCCACGCAGCGGGGGCTGAAGCATGTGCGCGAACTGACCGGCTATGCGGCCCGCAGCTGGCGCTGCTGCGTGCTGCTGGTGATTCAGATGAAGGGCGTGCGGGAATTCCGGCCCAACTGGACGACCCATGCCGCCTTCGGCGAAGCGCTGCGCGAAGCGGCAGCCGCCGGGGTGGAGGTGCGCGCCGTGGATTGCCTGGTTACGCCCGACACGATGAAGATCGACCGGGACGTGCCGGTTCGGCTGGACCGGGAATGACAGGAGGATTGCAGCATGATCTATACCGTTACGTTGAATCCCGCGCTGGACAAGACCGTCCGGGTGGAGGGCTTTGCGGTGGGCGCGGTCAACCGCATCACCGGGTTGCGTACCGACCCCGGTGGCAAGGGCATCAATGTGTCCAAGGTGATCGCGGCGCTGGGGGGCGACAGTGTGGCCATGGGCCTGCTGGGCGGCCATACCGGCCGGCAGATCGCCGCGGCACTGGAAGCGGCCGGGCTGCACTGCTGTTTTATGCAGACGCCGGGCGAGACGCGCACCAATTTGAAAATCGTCGATCCGGCGAACCATACCAACACCGATGTCAACGAGCCAGGCGCGCCCGTACAGCCGCAGGCCATGCAGGCGCTGCTGGACGAGCTGACCGGGGCGGTGCACGACGGAGACATTGTGGTGCTGTCCGGCAGTTTGCCCCACGGTGCGCCCGCCGACACCTACCGTCGCTGGGCGGAACGCTGCCGGACGGCGGGGGCCAGGGTGTTCCTGGATGCGGACGGCGCGCCGCTGGCCGAAGGGCTGAAAGCCGCGCCCTATCTGGTCAAACCCAACGACGCAGAGTTGAGCCGTTTGCTGGGCCGTGAACTGACAGCGCTGGACGAACTGGCCGGCGCGGCCCGCACGCTGCTGGACGGCGGCGTGCAGCGGGCGGTGATCTCGCTGGGGGCGCGGGGCGCGCTGTATGCTGCGCCGGGCGAAATGCTGTATGCCGAGGGCCTGAAAGTCCCCGTGGGCAGTACGGTGGGTGCGGGCGACAGTGTGGTCGCCGCGCTGGCCTGGGCGGAGGAACAGGGGCTGCCCTGGGCGGAGGCCGCGCGCCTTTCCGCCGCCACCGGTGCAGCCAACGTGATGTGCAGCGGTACGCAGGCGGCCGATGCCGCCGCGGTGCGGGAACTGCTGCCCCGGGTACAGCTGCGCCGGCTTTGACAACGCAATACGGCAAGCGCCCCGCCATATGGCGGGGCGCTTGTTCGCAACTCAGTTTAATCCGCAAACAGCGGGGTGGAAAGGTAACGGTCGCCGGTGTCGGGCAGAAGCACAACGATGGTTTTGCCCGCATTCTCCGGCCGTTTGGCCAGTTCCAGCGCGGCCCATACGGCGGCGCCGGAGGAGATGCCCACCAGCACGCCCTCCTTGCGGCCTACCAGTTTGCCGGTGGCGAAGGCGTCCTCGTTGGCTACGGCGATGATCTCGTCATACACCTTGGTGTCCAGCACATCGGGCACAAAACCTGCGCCAATGCCCTGGATCTTGTGGGGGCCGGCGGTGCCCTTGCTCAGCACGGGGGACGTGGCCGGTTCCACCGCCACGACCTTGACGCCGGGGTTCCGGCTCTTGAGATAGCTGCCCACGCCGGTCAGCGTGCCGCCGGTGCCGACGCCCGCCACAAAGATGTCCACCTGGCCGTCGGTATCCTCCCAAATTTCGGGGCCGGTGGTGGCGCGGTGCGCGGCCGGGTTGGCCGGGTTGACGAACTGGCCGGGAATAAAGCTGTTGGGAATCTCCTTGGCGAGTTCGTCCGCCTTGGCAATGGCGCCGGACATGCCCTTGGCGCCCTCAGACAGAACCAGTTCGGCGCCGTAGGCCTTCATCAGCTGGCGGCGCTCCACGCTCATCGTTTCGGGCATGACGATGATAATGCGGTAGCCGCGTGCCGCTGCCACCGATGCCAGGCCGATGCCGGTGTTGCCGGAGGTCGGCTCAATGATGACCGAACCGGGCTTCAGCAGGCCCTT
>JBJEYG010000392.1:0-3092 GCA_051886555.1 Gemmiger sp. | reverse complement strand
TGTGCCTGCGTGCACAAACCCAGCCTATTTGATCAACAGGGATGCCCCTGAGACGAACAAAAGTACGTAGGTGATCTTCATGAACAGGGCCTGACTCATGCGGGCCACCAGCTTGCTGCCGATCCACATGGCCAGCAACAGGAACGGGATGGAGAGCAGCTGTACCTGAATCAGGTACGGCGTCCACAATCCGGCCTGGATGTCACTGACCAGAATCAGCGAATTGAGGAACACCCAGCAGGTGGAAATGGTCGCACGGAAAGTTTCCTTGTCCATGTCGCGCTTGGTCATGTAGCTGGTCAGCAGCGGCCCGCCCGACACAAAGATGCCGTGAACGATGCCGGCTGCCACCAGAATCAGGTTTGACAGCAGCGCGGCAGCCTTGCTCTGCCCTTCCGGCTTTTCTGCCGGAGCGGGCGCAGGGCGGAGGGTTTTCCACAGCCCCTGCAGCGCCAGGACAATGACAAAAACGCCGAGGATTTTGTAGAGGATTTGTTCGCGGCCAACAAACAGGCCCCGGATGTAGATGCCGCCGAAAATTCCCAGCGACATCACCACCACGATCTTGGCCAGTTCCCGCCAGTTGACGTTTTTATACCGGCCGATCAGAATGTAGATGCCGGAGATAATCGCCAGAACGTTGAGAATCGGTTTGGCCACATCGTACCCCACCAGCATGATGCCGAAGGGCATGGCCAGAATGGTTCCGGCGAATCCCGTAATGCCATGCATAATGTTGCACAGCAGAATGACCACGAAAAACAGAATGGTGTTCAGTGTCATGGCTTACTTCCCATACTTGGCGCGGATGGCTTCGAAAAGTTCGGCATGGGCGCCGTCCTTCTTGTAGAACACCGGCGTGTCGCCCAGCGGGGCGGGCACGGTGTGCTCCCCTTTGCCGTATTCCTCGCCGCTCCACAGGTGGACCCAGCCGTCGCAGGGCAGGTAGACCTGCCACTCCGTTTTGCTCTCCTGCCAGACCGGCGCCACCAGCAGCTCCGGGCCAAGCAGATATTCAAACTGCTCGGTGTAGCTGCGGGGGTCATCCTCATAGTGGTAGAACAGCGGGCGCATGACCGGGTGGCCCTTGGCAGCGTTTTCGGCCACCAGTTCCTTGGTGTAAGGTGCCAGCATGGTGTACACGTCCACCAGACGGGCCAGACGATCCATGCAGTCACCGTCGTTGTAATACTGGAAGTTGGTGTCGGGACGGTTGCCCTCATGGGTGCGCATCACCGGCATGAAGGCGGCCATCTCAGCCCAGCGCAGGAACACTTCCTTGGTGCGGCAGTTGTCAAACAGCGAGGTATAACCGCCGATGTCGCAATGGTTGAGGCCGCAGCCCATCATACCGCTGCTGAGTGCTGCGCAGATGACGGTGACAAGGCCGTCATGGCGGGAGAAGTCCACGCTCTGGTCACCGGCCCACAGCAGCGTGCAGTATTTCTGGCTGCCCGCGCCGCCGGCGCGCATGAAGTAGACCACCTGGCCCAGCTTGCCGCTTTCCTTCACGGCATCGTAGTTGCACTTGGCCCACAGCACCGGCCAGGCGTTGTGCGCTTTCATGGGGGATTCACCGTTGTGCAGCACCAGGTCGTCGGTGGGCAGATACTCACCGAAGTCCGCCATCCATCCGTCAATGCCGATGTCCAGCGTGTACTTTTTGATGACCTCATCCTTGAACCACTGGTAAGCTTCCGGATTGGTGAAGTCCACCACGCCGCAGTCAAACTCGCCGAAATCCACCAGATAATCGCTGCCGTCGGCACGGGTGGCAAACACGCCCTTCTTCTTGCCTTCGGCATAGAGTTCGCCGTCATTGACAAGGTAAGGATTGATATAGCCCAGGAACTTGATGCCGCGGGCATGCAGCTCCTCGATGCGTTTCGGCAGGTCGGGGTACATTTCCTTGTGGTAATGCCAGTCCCACTGCAGGCGCTTGCCGAAGGAGGTCACACGCTTGCCGCACCAGTCCTGGCACCAGACGCCCGCCACCTTGATGCCGTGGTCAAGCGACTTGTCCACGATGCCGAAGCTGCGGTCGCTGCCGCCCTGGGCGCCGATGATCAGGCCGTTGTAGACCCAGTCGGGCAGCTCAGGCTGGCGGCCGAAGAAAGCAGTCTCCTTCTCCAGCAGTTCGGGGAAGCTGTCCGCCGCCTCGATGCGGATGGAGGCAGGAACCTCCCACACCTGCAGCTCATGGAAATCCCTGTTACGGAAATCAAAATCCGCGTAGGCGGTGGAATCCACATGCAGGTAGTAGCGCTTGCTGGAAACAAAGGTGGGCTGGGGGTAATTGGTGTTGTAATAATCACCGCCCGCGCCGCCGTTTTCCACGTCGCTGCGCCAGGTAATGTAGGTGGATTTGTCGCGGCCCACACCCGGCTCGCTGGTCCACAGCGGGAAGTGGCGGCCGCGCAGGTCCAAGTAGGACATCTGCTCGCCGCAGCCGTAGCAATGCTCCCCGGCGTCGGCACAGACGCGGAACCAGAACCGGTCAATGGCGGGGTCGTGGCAGGCAAAGGACAGCGTAACGGCGCCATCCTGCTCGGTGACGGTAACGGTCAGCACGCCCTGCATGTCCAGCACAAGGCCGGCTTCGATGGGCTTCACCGCCGTGATGGACAGCGGACGGCGCTCGATGAGATAATCCTCAATCTTGAAGTTGCCGCGGTACATGTCCACCGTCTCACGGCCGGCGCCCACATAGACCATGGGCTGCTCGGGTGTGGCTTGCAGAATCACGTCGTTGCCGTGTTTGAGGGTGAAGTTCAGGCCGTTGGAAAGGATCTCCATGAGAATCATCCCTTTCATTTAATAGTGCAGTTCCTTGTTTTCCCCAAGCAGGCCGGGGAAGGCGCCCTGTTTGATGAGCGGCTCGCGCTCAGGGTGGGCGATCACCCACTTGTTGCGCTGGAGCAGCAGCCGGGCTTCGCCGGTGGGATTGACCGGTTTGGCATCCAGCGGAGTGTTGGTGCCGCGGGGCAGGATCACAATGCCCTTGAAGCCGCTGTCGCACACCCGGCAGGGTGAGAGGTGCAGCGTGGTCTGATACATCTCAATGGCTGTGCCCTTGGGAACGAAGAACGGCT
>JBJEYG010000391.1:0-3117 GCA_051886555.1 Gemmiger sp. | reverse complement strand
ATAATGCGGGTGCGCGTTGGTGGTGCTGGGTTCGCCGTGGGTGGCCCAGCGGGTATGGCCGATGCCGCAGCAGCCTTTGACGGCGTTGCCGCCGTCGGTCATGTCACGCAGAACGTTCAGGCGGCCCTTTGCCTTGACGACCTCAATCTTGCCGGCGTCGTTCTGTACTGCGATGCCGGCAGAGTCATAGCCGCGATATTCCAGTTTGGACAGGCCGTCCAGCAAAATGGGCGCCACCTGTACATTGCCGGTAAACCCTACAATGCCACACATAAGTTTCCCCTCCTGTGCGTTCGTGTTGTGGTTGCAGCGACGGGGAAAGAAAGGGTGTTTTCCCTGCCTGCGCTGCTCTTTTTTATGCGCGCCAAGGCGCGGATGATTCGTTTCGTGCGCTAAAATCTAAAAAATCTCTATTATTATAGGACATTTCCCATCTTTCGTCCAGAAAAAAATATGTTCCGGCCGAAAATTATAAAAAACGCGGGCTGCCGTTCAAGGGCGTAAACGGCAGCCCGCCGGGTGCATTCTCCCTTTCCTGCTTCTTACACCAGATTCAGGTCGGACGGCCTTACCGCCCCGGCAGCGCGACGCTGCACGCAATGCACGAGTTAAGCATACCATATCCGGGCGTTCGGGGCAAGCATTCCGGGCAGTTTTTGTCAATTCCACGGAAATAGATCCCTTTTCCGCCGCAGTGCGGCAGCTTTTCGCCGTGCTTTGGCCGGTGTATGGGGGCGTTATTCCACGCGGCGTGCACAGACCACATACCGGCCGTTGTCGGTGGAGTATTCGCAGGTGGAGAGCGTCAGCAGCTGATCGCCGTATACCGGCGTGATGCCGCTTTCCACGTCGCTGCGGCGCTTGCACTCGGACACGAACTCATTGAAGGAGGTTTCGTCCATATCTGTGTAGGTATTGTAAAGGAAGGAGGTATCGGTGACCACATCGATGGCAAAGGCGGCGTACACCTCATAGGTGCCGTCGGCGGCCAGCGTATCAAACTGGATGGTGGGATGCTCCTGATAGTAAGCGGCTTTTTTGTACTCGGTCAGACAGCCGAAGATGGTTCCGGTTTTCATGTTGTGGCCGTAAATGATGATGTTGTTGCTCATGGGATCAAGGGTACACTTTTCGTCGATATAAGGCGTACCGTAGTTGCTGTACTCGCCGTAGAAATCCCGACGCAGATAGTAATCCACCGAACCGGGATGGTACATGACGGGGTAATTCAGGTTGGTACCCTCGATTTTGAGCCAGCCGGCGAAGTCCTCATTTTTCGCCTTGAGCCCGGCATACTTTTCGCTGTTGTCCTCCGGCTGGGGATCGCCGGGCGCGGGGGTCGCAATGAGCGCCGCCACGTCGGAAAACGCGTCCTCCGACTGTTTGTCCTGCCAGAAGCGGTAGCCCAGCATGCCTGCGCTGACCAGGAACACCACAGAAAACGCCGCGATCAGCAGGTTATAGATCCGGTCGCTCTTTGCCTTGTTCCCGTTCTTGCGGCCTTTTTTTCCGGCAGTGCCTTCCGGCTCCGCGGCATGGCGCGCACTCTTTCCCTCCTGCTGCTCCTGCGCCGCAGCCCGGGCTGCGTCCGCTGCCTCGTTCTCGGCGGCACGCATCACAGCGTCCATAATCCGGGCGCGGTCGGCGTCGGAATGGAGCTGCGCCGTTTGGCCTGCCCCATCCGAAGCGGCAGCGTTGCCCTGTGCATGGTTGGCCGCACCGCGGTTCACCTGCGCACGGCTGATGCGCTGAGTGCGGTGCAGCGAAGCGGTGGCCGCTTCCTGCTCGGAAAGCACCGCCGTGGGCGCGGCAGCCTGCTGCGCGGGAGGATTGGCGGCGCTGCGGGGCGCGCAGCCCGGATTCTGCTCCGGTGCGTCGGTACGTTTGATTTTTGCCATATGGTGTCCCTCCTGGTTCGGCAAAGCAATCTACGATTTTTATTTTACGGCATACGATTCGCAATTGCAACCGAAATGTGCAATTTGCCTGCCGGGCACAGACGCAGAAAAAGGCCCTGCGGCAAAGCGCGAGGTCTTGCCCCTGTCAGGGGTGGTTTTCCCGTCCCCGGGGGGGCAGGCCGGAGCCTGCCATCGATTTCCACGCAGATCTCACCCGCACATTCCGGCAGCTGCGCCCGCCCATCCTTTCCTGACAAAAAAAGAAAACCCGCTAACGAATAGCGGGTTTCCGATGGTGGAGCATTCTCCACAGCTCTCGAACCCAACACCTCTTCACGGGAGATCGTTTTGGAATCGTCCGTGAAGTTGAAATTGAGCACGACCCGGTCGTCAAAGACGTAGACCGAGTTGACAAAGGTATCAATGATCTGCCGCTGGTGCTCCATGTCTCTCATGTCACCCTTGCGGAATTTTTCAAACCAGAACCGCATCCATTCGCGGGTCAGAACTGGTTTTTTCAGTTCTTCTTCCAGAATGCTGGTGTTCAGAGCTTCTTTCCGGGCTTCCAGTTCGTCCAGCCGCTGCTTGGTGGTCGGGGTCAGGATGCCCTGTTCGATAGCTTCCAGAAGGTTTGCCAGCCGCTTCTCTGCATCCCGGAGCTGGTCTTTCAGAACGGGCAGCCGGGTGTTCTCCTGCTGCTGGGCTTCCATAATCAAATCTATCAGCCGTTCGATGATTTCATCGCTGAAAATCACCTTGATGGCAGTCTCCACCACGAACCGTTCCAACGGCTCTTTGCGGATGGCTTTCAGATCGCAGTGCGCCTTGCCGTGGCGTTTGGCGTTGCCGCACTTGTAGTAATAGTAGATGTTTCCCATGTGGCTTGTGCCGCTCTCACCACCCATGAGCGTACCGCACTTGCCGCAGAACAGCTTGGTGGTCAGCAGATAGCTCACATCCTCTTTTGCAGGGCGACCGTGGGCGATCTTGTTCTGCTCGAAACGTTGCTGCACCCGGTCGAACAAGTCCTCGTCCACGATGGCGGGAATGCCGCCCGGTGTCACAATATCCTTGTAGCGGTATTCACCTATGTAACGGCGGTTCCGGAAAATCTGGAAGAAGCTGTTCTTCACGAACGGCTTCCCGGTGCGGGTGCGCAGCCCTCGCTCATTCAGGGAGTCTGCATTTTTCTCGGCAGGCTCGCCGTTGGCGTACCGGG
>JBJEYG010000390.1:0-3129 GCA_051886555.1 Gemmiger sp. | reverse complement strand
CCCCCATAGCCCCTATTCCGCCAGCAAAGCCAGCGCCGATCTGTTTGTAAAAGCGTTCCATGATACCTATGGTATGCCGGTAAACATCACCCGCTGCTCCAACAACTACGGCCCCTATCAGTTCCCGGAAAAGCTGATTCCGCTGCTTATTCACAACGCTCAGGCCCATAAGGAACTGCCCGTCTATGGCGACGGTATGCAGGTGCGCGACTGGCTGTATGTGGAGGATCACTGCAAAGCCATCGATATGGTAGCGAACGGTGGCCGCAGCGGTGAGGTGTACAACGTAGGCGGCCACAACGAGCGCCCCAATATTTTCATCGTCAAGACGGTGATTGCACGGCTGCACGACCGACTGAAGGATGACGGCATCAGTGAGGAACTGATCAAACATGTGGCGGATCGCCTGGGCCACGACCGCCGCTACGGCATTGATCCCACCAAGATCCGCGAGGAACTGGGCTGGTACCCCGAGACGCCTTTTGAGAAGGGCATTGTGCTGACCATCGACTGGTACTTGGCACATCCCGACTGGATGGAACATGTGACCAGCGGCGATTACCAGAAATACTACGAACAAATGTACAAAAATCGTTGACCGCCGAATGACGGCCCGTGGGACGGACACATTTTGCAAAGTGCCGGCGTTTGTGGTATACTGGTTGGCACGGCACACAACCGTGCCGATCCCTGCAAGTTATAGGAGTATTCAATGGCAAATTCACGAGAAGAACAGCTGCGCAACAACCGCCGCCTCGCGCGGCAGCTGCTCGGTGCGGGCGTGGTGGTGCTGGTATTGATCGGCTTACTCACCGTGGTGGGCTGGGCAGTGGCCGGTGTGCGTACCGCGCTGGACGATTCCGACAGAAAACAAAGCTATGCCGACCGTTTGTACGGCCTTGTCATGTTTGACCCGCTGCCTTTTGAGGATGTGAACAGCGTAGATCAGACACTGTTTAAACAGGCGGCGATCTGGGGCACTGTGTATCAGATTCAGAACAGCGGCGCCGGCCTGGACAGCTATGAACGCGATGCGGATACCGGATGTGTGATCCTGCCTCAGCTGGAGGTGGATTCCTATATTACCAGCCTGTTGGGGCCCGGGTACGTCATCGAGGAAGGCTCTTTCGAGACGGCGGAGATGAACTATCTGTACAGTGAGGAAAAACAGGGGTATCTGGTTCCCATCACCGGTTCGGTGGGCCTGTACACGCCGCAGGTGGAAAAAATCACCACCCGAAATGGAAAGACCTATGTGACGGTGGGGTACATTCCCACGGCCAACACCAACCCTACGTTGAGTTTTACCACGGCCACCGAGCCGACCAAATACATGGATTATGTGTTTGAGCGCGGCGAGAAACGGCAGTGGTACCTGACTGCGCTGCAGGAGAGCGAGATGCAGCCTGCTGCCACGCCCACGCCCACCCCCATGGCGGATGCCGTGACGGTGGACCCGCAGACGATGGTGGAGAACAACGTCAGCTCTGAAGCAGGTTACGGAACGGATTCCGAAGAATCCCGGCAGGAAGGAAACTGACAGGACGGAACATCACAAAGTGCAAAGAAAAAAGGCAGCAGGCTGCGCAGGCCATGCTGCCTTTTTTGCGGCGGAAAACTGCGCCCGCAGAGGAAGATCTTCCCTGCGGGCGCGCTTTTTTAGAAATCTTGGCTGTACTCTTCCTGACGGAGGTCATCCCGCTCCAGCTCAGCCAGCAGGGCATCGCGGCCGGCTTCCAGCAACAGGCGCCTGGAATACCGCTCAAACCGTTCACAGTCGTTTTCGGCCAGGTAGGGGGCGGAATCCGGGCCAAGGGCCAGTTCGTTTACGAATACCACCATTTCCTGTTCCTCGCCGAACACCCGCTCCATAAAATCAAAGGCGTATTCCAACGCGCTGCCTGCTTCGGCCACCGCATCCTCGCGGCGATGGACCTGCTGGTTAAACCCGGTGCGCACATGGTCAAAGGCTTCATCGGCATTGTCGGCGGCTGATACGGTCTGCGCCCAGTCATGCAGCAGTGTCAGCGCCGCAGTGCGGATCCCGCGTTCCTGTGCGCCCAGCATTCCGGCGGCCTTGTCCGTATCCAGTCGTGTCTGCACGTCGGCGCACTGGGCGGCAAACTGCTCGGCGGGGGAAGGCCCCATCCGCACAGCGTCCTCGTCGTTCAGCCCTTCGGCGGTGCCGCCAGGCAGAACCGCCGCGCCGGCGCTCAGCGTCCGCTTGAAATTGCGCAGCTGTTGGTAGCAGAAATCGGTGACGGCATCCTCCCGTCGGGCGGCGGCAAACCGCACATTCAATCCGGCCAGCAACAGACTGACCAGCGACAACCGTTCGTCAAAGCTGGCGCTCAGCGCACGCCCGGCGGCGGTATCGGCAGGATGGCCGGACAAAATTTCCTCCACACCGTAGTCCTGGCGATATTTTTTGTACAGCGACCAGTATGCGGCAAAATCGCGGGCCGTTTCCGGGTGACGCAGATATTGCCCGATCACTTCTTCATCGGTGGGGAGTCCCAGCGCTTCGCTGGCGGTCAGCAGGGCGGAAAGATCCTCCCAGCCGCGGGCGGTTACAAACTGCAGCCCGTCCACGGTGTTCTCCACTTTGTAAAAATGATGGGGGCGCAGTTCCAGAAACGCCAGCACCGCCGGATGCAGCCGGTTGGCGCGGGCATATTCCTGCCACACGGGTAAGTTCGGCTCCACGTCGATGCGCCGTACCCGGTCCAGCGTCACCACGTCGAAATCCCGCACGGATTTATTGTATTCCGGCGGGTTTCCGGCCGCCACGATTACCCAACCGGCCGGAACGGCCTGATTGCCGAACGTCTTGCACTGCAAAAACTGCAGCATGGTGGGCGCCAGTGTTTCGGACACACAGTTGATCTCGTCAATGAACAGGATCCCTTCTCGGCGGCCGGTGCGCTCCATCTGATCGTATACGCTGGCGATGATCTCCGACATGGTATATTCGGTGACGCTGAAGGTCTGCCCGCCGTACTGTTTCTGCCGAATAAAAGGCAGACCTACCGCGCTCTGGCGGGTGTGATGGGTGATGGTGTATGCCACCAGCGCGATGTTCTGCTCCCGGGCAATCTGCTCCATAATCTGCGTTTTGCCCACAGATCG
>JBJEYG010000389.1:0-3137 GCA_051886555.1 Gemmiger sp. | reverse complement strand
AGCCCGCATGGCCGGCGACCAGAATGTTGCGAATGTCTTTGCTGACGTAGTCCATTGTTAATCAAACCTCTTTTCGCGCCGGGGGCAATCACGCCATCTCCCCGCCCGGCGTAAACTTATACAATAACTGTACCATATTTTTTTGAAACATTAAACAGTTTTCTTCTGAAATCCAGTAAAATTTTTGTGCACACATTTGGACAAATTGTCCAGTAAATGAAAAGGTTTTCCGTTCCCCGCCTGCGGCAAACGCCGGTCCCCGGCGGCGCTTCGCCCACCCGGAGCCGCCTTGCGCCGCGCTTTTTTTGCTCTGCACGGTCAGCTGCGCGCCAGGCGCAGCGCCAGCACGGTGATGTCGTCCCGCCGGGCGGGCGCTCTGCGCAGGGCGGCGTCCGCCACCACACAGGCAAGCTGTTCGGGGGTGTGGCCCAGCTCGCCGCAAAGCTGCAGCTGCTGCATCACCCAGTCGGTGCCGTCGCAAAGCACCCCGTCGGATACCAGCACCACCGTGTCGCCCTCCTCCAGCGAAAAGCTGGTGGAGCGCCCCACCACCGAGTCGGTCACGCCCATGGGCAGGCTGGCGCCCTCCATGCGCCGCGGCACGCCGCCGCGCAGCAGAAAGCTGGCCGCCGCCCCCGCCTTGAACAGCCCCGCCCGCCCGGTGTACAGATCCACCGTCAGCAGGTCCAGCGTGGCGCCCGACTCCTGCCCGGCGCTTTTCAGCCCCAGCGCCACATTCACCAGCCGGGCGGCGCTCTCGGCAGCAAAACCCGCCCGCAGCAGCTGGCCCATCAGCCGGGCGGCCAGCTGGCCGTCCACCGCAGCGGCGCGGCCGGTGCCCATGCCGTCGCACAGGAACATCTGGGCGCGGCCCGCCGCGTCGCAGAACTGCTCGGTCACATCGCCGCTCACCTCCTCGGCCGGGCGGCTGGCAGCGCCGAACAGCGCCCGGTACACCGGTCTTTCGCCAAAGCTCAGCAGCGTCACCGTGCGGCAGTTGGTCACGTCGGGCAGCGAAAAGCTGCGCCGGCAGATGCGGCTCATCTCCGCGGTGACGGCGCGCAGCTCCTCACTGGTAAAATTGGTGCGGGCCACCGTCACCCCCGCGCACACCCGGCCCGCCGCATCGGTGGTCACGCTGCATTCCAGCGCGTCCAGCCCCACGGACGCAAACAGCTGCTGTACACGGCTCTCCCGCCGGGGGTCGCGCAGGCCGGTACTCCCCAGCTGACCGGCCAGCTGCCCCAGCGCGGCGGCCATGGCGCCGTACTGCTCAGTCAGTGCGCTGCGCATCTGGGCGGCACGGGTACGGTTGAGCCGGCGGCTGCACCACAGCCGGTACCCCCGCGTAACCGACTCGCACAGGTCGGCGGGGTGGGCACAGCAGCACAGCTGGCCGGGCAGGTTCTCCACCTCCACCTTGCCCTCGTTTTCCAGAATGGGCTTGAGCCGGTAGATCCCGTCCACCGCGTTGGAATAGCCTTTCAACCAGCATTTGCTGCGCTCCGAGCACCCCTGGCATACCCGCCGGGCGGCGTAGTCCACCACAAAATCGTAAGTCTCCCCCCTGGCGGCGGTTTCCCGCTCGCAGACGGCGTCCACCGTGGCGGCAATGTCCGCCAGCGTGTCGGCCACAGCGTTCAGCCGGCGGGCAGCCGTGTTCAGGCCCTGAGGCGCCGGCGGAGGCGCCGCCTGGGGGAACAGCTCCCGCAGCCAGGACACCGGCAGGCAGAGGAATATCAGCACGCCGCTGCCCGCTCCCAATGCCAGCGTTATTGCGCCGGACAGCGACGGCGCCGCCAGCGCGCCGAAGCCGCACCCGGCGCAGAACACGCCCACGCAGGAACGGCGTTCCCCGGGAAAGAGCAGCGCCGCAGCCAGGCTGCCCAGCGCCACCGCCAATGCCGCAAAGCACAGCGACGGGCTGGCCGCCGCAAACGCCGCCGCCAGCGCCACCGACAGCACAGCGCACTGCTCCAGCGTGCCGGCAAAGGCGGCGCTGAGCGTGACCAACGCCATCAGCGCTAGGCCGGGCGCGAAACTCAGGAAAGAAAAACTCTGCACGCAGGCGGTCAGCATCGCCAGCCACAGGCAGGCCCCCTTGGGCTGCGCTCCCGGCCAGTTGGCAATGCCCAGCCCCAGCAGCGCGGCCAGCACCGCAGTGCAGAGCAGCGCGGCGTTGTCGGCCGCTGTAAAGCCCGCACCGAAACCCGCGGCTGCCTGCGCCAGCACCAGTGCGGCCGCGCCGGTGCCGGCCCCCGCCCAGAAATTGCCCCGGGTGACCCGGCGTGCGGCCAGCACCGCCAGCACCGCCCCCGCCAGCTTGGCGGCCTGTATGCCCGGCAAAAAAATCACCGTGCTCACCAGCACTCCTGCGGCGGCCGCCGCGGTATACCCCGGCGCACAGCCCATGACCAGCGCCAGGCCAAACGGTACGGCCCCGCCGTACACCCGGCCCGCTCCCATCGCAAAGCCCACGGCGGCAGCTGCCGCCTGCCACGCCAGCGCCACCGGGCGCAGCCCCGCGGTGCGCCCCTGCGGCGCGGTATGTATTTCTCGGATTTCGTTCGGCATAGGTATGGATCGCCCCCTTGCAGATTTGCCTGCTGCAAGCATACCGCCGTTCCGCCGCGCTTTTTGCCGCGCGTCGGCGAAACGCCAAAACCAGGCAAAACCTCCCGCCAATGGGCAAAAAAGTACCCCCGTTCCCCGCAAATGCAGGGGACGGAGGTCCGTTTTGCTTATCCGTCACGCCGGACGGTCACGGAGTTGACCGTCACCGTCTGGTCGCCCAGCGAGTGGATGGCCACTTCCCAGTTGGTCATACTGTCGTATACCACCATCCGGAAGGAGATCGCTTCCGGCCCGGTATCCAGAAAAACGATTTCGATGTTCGTTACCGGATCCGGAAGGCGCTGCCGGTAATACGAGTGGATATAGGAATTGTTAAGGTTTTCTCCACGCACGGTTACGGTGTAGGTACCGGGCATCATATAGTTTCCGGGGCCGGCCACCGACTCGCCGGGTCCCAGTGTAATGGGGTAGCCTTCCCCTTTGTAAAAATCCAGCGATTCAAAGTCCACTGTGATTTCCGGCTGTGCGGTCGCCGCCACCTGCCTGTCCGCACAGGGCAGTTC
>JBJEYG010000388.1:0-3148 GCA_051886555.1 Gemmiger sp. | reverse complement strand
CGGCCATGGCGCCGGAGACGATGGTGGCGGTGGTGGCGCAGAACACCAGGTTGAACACAAAGTTGGACCAGTCAAAGTTCGCATAGGAAGTGAAGATGTCGAAGCCCGGTTTGCCGATCAGGCCGAACAGATCCTCCCCCAGCAGCAGGCTGAAGCCGATCAGAATGAACACTACGGTGCCGATGCAGAAGTCCATCAGGTTCTTCATCAGAATATTGCCGGTGTTCTTTGCACGGGTGAAACCGGCCTCCACCATCGCAAAGCCGGCCTGCATCCAGAAGACCAGGGCAGCGCCGATCAAAAACCAGACCGCAAATACCTGACCGGATACAGCATCAAAAATCTCTTGGGTCATATATTTCCTCTCCTCTCTAGTGTGAAACGGCGGTTCTCACCAGAAAACCAAAGGCGCCGCGCTGGAAAACTCCAACGCGGCGCCTTTGCCGTTTCGATGCAATCATTCTACGCGCGCTTTGCCAAAAGGTCAAGAGGAAAGTTCACATTTTGTTCAAAAACGGCAAACCGCACAACACAGACCCATTCTTTCCGCGCTTTGGCTGGGAAAACTGCCAAAATTTCACTTTCCCATTGGTCAAATCTGCACTTTTTTGCAAATCCCGCTACCAAAATTCTCCGCTTCGTGCTATAATAAAACCTAAATTGGGTTTTGTTCGAGCTTTTGTGCAAAATCCGGCGTGCAACTGCAAAACGGGCGTGTCGGCACGGTTTGCGCACGGTCTTATTTCGACATGAGGAGGACTACCATGAACATGATCGCAATGCTCTCCACAGACGCTGCCGGCATTACCGGGTTTGACCTGACGGTTGTGGCCACCAGCTTTTCCCTGGTGTTCACCGTTCTGGCCGGCCTGTGCCTGATCATCACGCTGGAAGGCAAAATTTTTGATCTCAAACGTGCAAAGAAGCAACAGCCCAAGCAGCCCCCGAAGCAGACGCCGCCCGCACAGGCGGCTGCCAAACCCGCTGCAACCCCCGCCGCGGCTCCCGCGCCCAGGCAGGAGAACGGCATTCCCGGCGAGGTCATCGCCGCCATTGCGGCCGCCGTGGCTTATATTACCGGCGGCACAGGCAAGGTCAAGAGCGTTCGCCGCGCCGCCGCCAAGGGTTCCCGCCGCGGTGCCTGGGGCGATGCGGGTGTCAGCGAAAACACCCGCCCGTTTGTGTAAGGAGGGGTAAAACATGGGTGAAATCATTACCAATCTTGGCCAGATTCTGGCCAATTCCGGCTTTGCCGCCATCGGGCAGGACTGGCGCTACGCCGTGATGATCGCGGTGGCCTGCTTCCTGCTGTACCTGGCCATCGTCAAACAGTTCGAGCCCCTTCTGCTGCTGCCCATCGCGTTCGGTATGCTGATGGCAAACCTTCCGCTGGACGGCATCATCCACATGGATATCTTTATCAACGAAACACAGCACATCAACTGGGAACTGCTGGGTACTTCAGGCGGTCTTGCCGACTATCTGTATCTGGGCGTCAAGCTGGGCATCTATCCCCCGCTGATCTTCCTGGGCATCGGCACCATGACCGATTTCGAACCCCTGATCGCCCGCCCCTCCAGCCTGCTGCTGGGCGCTGCCGCGCAGGTTGGCATTTTCATGGCCTATCTGGGCGCCCGTTCCATCGGCCTGGTCTTCCCCCAGTGGGCCTTTACGCCTGCGGAAGCCGGCGCCATCGGCATTATCGGCGGCGCGGACGGCCCCACCGCCATCTATGTCACCTCCCGGCTTGCGCCGCACCTTCTGGGTTCCATCGCGGTGGCGGCCTACTCCTACATGGCGCTGGTTCCCGTGATCCAGCCGCCCATCATGCGCGTGCTGACCACTGAAAAAGAGCGTCAGATCGTGATGGCCTCCCCCCGCAAGGTCTCCAAGACCGAAAAGATCATCTTCCCCATCGGCGTTACCATCATCGTCGGTCTGCTGCTGCCTGACGCCGCCATCCTGGTCGGTATGCTCATGCTGGGCAACCTGATGAAGGAATGCGGTGTGGTGGATCGCATCAAGAAGACTGCCGGTAACGAGCTGATGAACATTATCACCATCTTCCTGGGCTTCTCCGTCGGCTGCACCACCAATGCGGAAACCTTCCTGAATGCCCGTACCGTCCTGATCATTGTGATGGGTCTGGTTGCCTTCGCCTGCGGCACCGCCGGCGGCGTTCTGCTGGGCAAGCTGATGTGCTTCCTCACCCACGGCAAGGTCAATCCGCTCATCGGTTCCGCCGGTGTTTCCGCGGTTCCCATGGCCGCCCGCGTTTCCCAGAAGGTCGGTCAGGAGTCCAACCCCAGCAACTACCTGCTGATGCACGCCATGGGCCCCAATGTGGCCGGCGTGATCGGTTCCGCTGTCGCGGCCGGTATCCTCATCAACATGCTGGGCTGATTTTCCCGATGCAATTCGGCGCCGCCGGTACTGCCGGCGGCGCTTTTGTCTGTCACAATTTTCCGTTGACTGGATCCCCCCTGCCGAGGCATACTAAAGGGGTACATTCCGTTTTTCCTGTTTTGAGGAGGATTTGCCATGGCTGCTGACCGCAAACGCAAACGCCGCCGTCGCGGCAACGCATCCGCCACCCTGCTGGCTTGTATTCTGGCGGTGGGCGTGGCGCTTACCGGTGTGATCCTGGTGTGCAACCGGCTGGAATCCGGATCGGGAAGCGGCAGCGGACCTGCCGACCCCGCTTCCGCCGGAAACCAGCAGCCGGCGCAGCCGGTTTCTGCGCCCGCCACGCCCACACCAAGCCCCACGCCCGACCCGGCCGAGGCGCAGCAAACCGCCTGGAATGCGGCGGCCGCCGCCACGCTGGACGCCATCGCCGCCCAGATCGACGGCTTCGACCCCACCGTACAGCAGGGGTTCCCTTATCTGCTGGCCGTCAACCGGGCGGCCTCCACGGTGACAGTCTACGCCGATGACGGGCAGGGCCGATACTCCGTGCCTTATATGGCCATGGTTTGCAGCGGCGGTTCGGACACGCCGCTGGGCTTTTTCAACACGCCGGTCAGCTATGGCTGGCGGTTGCTCTCCGGCCCGTGCTACGGCCAGTACGCCACCCGAATCTGGGATTCTTATCTGTTCCACTCGGTGCCCTACTACACCCAGCACAAGGACGATCTGGAATACGATA